>JAYUXQ010000036.1:0-5781 GCA_043752905.1 Nannocystis sp.
CGTGCCATGGCCACATGCACTTCAATCACTACGGCAATTTCAGCTTCGGCGACGGCTCCCAGGCGCTGGGGTCGAAGCGGGCGTTTTGCCTCGAGAGCACCTCGCGCTACTCGAACACCGAGCTGTCGCCGCTGGTGCATCCCTATGATTGCTACTATCAGGGGACCGTGGCCGGCTGGGGGGACGACTATATCGCCGGCCTCGACTGCCAATGGGTCGACATCACACCGGTGGCCAGCGGCGGGGGCCTGGAGGCGCCGCTGAGCTTTCATGTCAACCCGGACGGTTTCCTGTGTGAGGGCGAGCTGACGCGCGACGCCGCCGGCGAGGCGGTGTTCGAGGGGACGGACTTCAAGAACGAGGCCGGCGAGGCGGAGAGTCGCTTCGCGTGCACCCAGCGGGCCGACTGGGAGGCCGATAATGTCGCCGCGACGACGGTCGCGGTGCCCGAGGAGGGCGGCCTGGTGACGGCGCCGTGCAAGCGCGGCCAGCTGGGCGAGAAGCGCAACTGCGGGTTCGTCAAGCAGGCCGACGCGCTCACCTGCACCGCGGGCGAGCAGACGACCCTGTCGTGCAGCGTGGCCCCCGGAGACCGGCCCCAGGCGCTGCGGGTGTGCGAGACGAGCGCGATGCTCGGTCACGGCATTGCGTGCCTGTACCGCGAGGCGCTGGCCAGCGTGACGATCGCCGACCAGCCGGTCGAGGTGAGCTTCACCTGCCCCTCACCGCGGGACGCCGACGAGCCGGGGGGCGCCTATGCGATGTACAGCGCGCCGGCCTTCGGCGCCGACGCGGCCGGGACCGTCACCTGCAAGTAGCGCGGCGACCTCGAGGTGCGTGCACGTCAGGGCGGAGAGACCGCAGTGGAGGAAGAGAGCGGCGACTCGGATGCGGCTGCGTTCGCCGAGATCGCATAGTAGAGCGAGACGCCTTGCGTGGGCGCAACGTCGACGTACGACGACCCCGTTCGCAGCAGAGCCACGGTCAACCAGGGGCCGTCCGGGCTCGTGGCACGATGAACGTTATGGGACGTGGCGCCAGGCGTCGGGGCCCAGGTGACCGTCACCTGGCCACCCATGGCGATGCCTGACGGTGCCTGGGGGGCGTCACCGACCGGTGGGAACCCATGCGCCGCCCAGTCGTTGGCTGGCCACATCGCCAGGCCGAAGCGTGCCAGAGCGTTGACCACCGCCGGCGGCAGCCCGGCATCGCGCAGTACAGCGACGTTCCCCCACAGCCCGTCGCCGAGGCTGCGTGCCTGGTCCTCGGAGGAGCCCTCGCCGACCACGCGTGACGCGTCGAGGAAGTTCGCCCCGTCCTCCCCCTTTCCGTAGTTTTCTTCCCGCCACCTCTCCACCGACCACGTGGCCAGCTTCTCTGCCCAAACCTGTGCAGACAGCTCCAGGGCGGTTCGCCGCCTGGGATGATCGTCGTCGGTCCACCACGCAAACGCCGCAGGATCGTCGAGACGGAGCGGCCGGAGGACATTCGCCGTGGCGAAGCTAAACCCGTCGTAGAAAATAGGGCCGAGCCCGGTGTCCCCCTCATCCATCGCCTTCAGTCCCCAGAGGAGTCGCCGGCCGCCCTCATAGACCCCGGTCGCATCTTGGACCCCGTTCAAAAATCCGTAGGCGTAGCCGAAGTCGGTGCACTGATGGCCACCACAGGCTCGCTGCCCCCCGTTCAACGTGAGCTGGAGGTGGTACCAGCTGTTGCTGAGGTAATCGTAGTTGGCCCGAGTATTCCCAATGCTGCTACCGGTCCACAACGCATCACATTGAATCGTGTCCGGCGGACAGTCGTCTGGACCGCCACGAATTCCGAGCAAGAACGGCGAGGTATCGAAGAGGTGTCTTTCGCTCAGCCAAGCCCGAGCTTCGCCCTCGGGATACGCGACGAGCGCGTAGTCCTCGAGGTCGTACTTGCTCATCAGCTCCCAGGTCTTGACCTGAGACCACACGAACGCTGCGTACACCTCCCGCGCGAGGAGATCGTTCCATTCGGTCGGCTGTTCACCTTCGAACTCGCCGATCGGCAGGCCAAGGACCATCGACCTTGCGTCGTACGCGGCATTGCGCCAGCCGTTGAAGTCGCTCCGCAGGCTGCCGTCGGGGAACAGAAACGGAGTATCGCCCATATTTCGCTTGTACTTCTCCATTTCGGGCGGTGTCAGACCGGCGAGCCGTGCCTGGAGAAGTCCAAACGCCGCGGCAGCGTCGCTGCCGTCGAAGGACTCGCCGACGGAGTCCTTCGGGTGGATCTCCGGAAGCCAATGGTTCCAGTCGGGGAGTTGCAGGCCGACCGGGATGTCGCTCAGCGGGATGCGTCGCAGGGCGTTTCCATCGGCCAGCGCCGAGCGGTCGAAGCCGGACTGAAACAGCGCGTCGATCGTCGCGTCCTCGCTCACCACCGCAGCGAGCCCAGCGCCTGCGGAGAAGGCCGCGAGCGGCCGCAGCGTGTTACCTATCCCGGGCTGAAACGGAGGATCCCACGGGCGCCCCTGCGTCGCAACGTCGAGCGAGCGAATGTACGCAGCCATGTCCCGTCCATCGTCTTCGCTCAGACCGTGGAACTTGGCGCGTTCGATGATCGACTCGTTGGAATAGCCGAAGTACTTGAGGTCGCGCCCGTCCTCGGCGTGACAGTCACTGCAATGGGCCCGGAGCATCGCGGTCGCGGTCGGACCTTCCCGGAGCTCCGCGTGGCTCCAGAGATCCTCCCCCTTGACCGCATCTGCGCCTTCCGGCGAGGTCCACTCCGCCGGGTCAGATTCTGCAAAGAGGGAAGGCGAGAGCAGTCGCGTGCCCGCGGCATCCAGGAGATCGAGCGCGAGAACGCGGTACCCCATCGACAGACCATTGGTCTTGTCGAAGCGGAACCGGATCGTGTTGGCGCCATCCCGGAGGGTGCCAGCGGGTATGTCCACCGTCAGGAACAGGACTGCGAACCCCCCGCCGATGCCGCCGAAGGAACGAGCAGGCTCGGCGATCCGTGTCGTCTCGTTAGTCAGCGGGATCCATTCGGATTCGTTGACCTGAACGCTGGCCTTGGTCGCGTAGCGGACGTTGTGAAGCGTAAGCGAGAGTTGCGTCGCCTGGCTCACCGGCGCGTCGGCCTCCGCTGCCGGAAGGACGATCTCCCTGACCGTGCCGTCGACACCGAACACCTCAAGGGGTAGGGTAATGAGAGCAAGAGGCTCTGATCCGTCTTCACCCGTTCCCGTGCTCGATCCGGTCGCACCGCTACTGCTGCTCCCGGTCGCACCGCCACTGCTGCTCCCGGCTGACCCGCCACTGTCTTCGGCGGATAGCCCTCCGGAGCCGCCACACGCGGCGACCAGGCCGACGCCGAGCAGCACGCTGGTTGTAATCACGCGTCGGTTACGCTGGCGACATTGTGACATTTGATCACCTTAACATCGTCAGGAAATTTAGGGCAGCCAGGCCGAGACGTTCGAGGCGAGATTTTTGCCGGGGGAAAGGGGCGACAGCAGTCCAGGGGCGCGCGCGGGCGCTCGCCGGCCCGCCCCGCGCTTCGCTGTGGTGCCAGGCTGGCGCCAGTCCCGGGAGGCGAAGAGGGACAGCCCGAACAATGGATAGCGGTCGGGCTTGCTCGAGCAGGCAGGTGGCCAGCGCAGGGTCGAGGCCCTGGTCGTCGTCCTCGGCGCCGGAGGCGGTGGCCACCTGCGCGAGCACGGCCGTCATCCGCTCGCGCGTCGGCACAGGCGCGGGCAGGAAGTGAACTTCGGCGCCTTGCTCGTTGAACAACTGGCTTCACTCGTTTGGCTTCACTCGTTTGGCTTCACTCGTCGAAATTCGCGAGCACCAGGCGCAGGCCCGGAGCGCCCGGGGCGTCCGGCTTCTCGGTCAGTACCTGACGGATGTCCGTGTGCAGCGCGGGTACCAGCGCCTCGACCTCGGCCAGCGCCGCGGCGTCGCCCGCGTGCGCGCGCCGCAGCGTCGCCCGCAGCTCGTCGTGGACTGGCTGCGTCACGAACTCACCGAGCCTCCACGCGCTGAGCTCCGCGCCGGCCGGGAGCACGACCTCGCCAAGCTTCGGGTGTCGCAGCGCGGCGCCGGCCGGCGCACGAACGAGGTCGAGTCGTCGCAGCCGCAGCGGCGCGCCGACGGCCAGCCGCTGCTCCACTCCGCGGCGAAGCAGCACCGGCTCGCCGCGCGCGACGATCAATGTGACCACCGCCTGCGAGTCCCAGGTGCCCGCGTCGGCGCCCGGGAACGCCGCACGCGCGGCCGCAGTGAGGCCCGGCGGGACCTGCAGCCCGGTCCATCCGCGCGGCGGTCCGGCCTTCGAACGCCAGGCCGAGAACTCGACCGGTCCGGTGCTGGCCTCCGCGAGCGCGAGCGCGTTGCAGACCCGCAGGTGCCGCTCGATCCGCGAGAGCACGGCCGGCGAACCCGGGCTCAGCGTGCGCGCGTGCTGCCAAAGGTGGCCCGCCAGCCACACATCATAAAGGTGGAAGGCCTCGACCGCGTCGAGCAGCGCGACCAGGGTGAGCGCGGTCTCGGCCTCGCGGGAGTGCAGCCGCTCGACGTGCTGCGCGGCCTTCGCCACGAACTCGTCGACCGCCGCGGCGATCTCGGGGTCCGCCTGGCCGACCCGCGGCGCGCCGGTGTGAGACGGGTCCTCGCCGACGAAGAAGGACCACAGGTTGCGCTTGCCCGACCAGCGATAGGCCCGCGCGAGCGCGGCGTCGTCGAGGCCCGCGGGGAACTCGTGCGCGACCGCGGGCGGCTCCGGCACGGCCACGGGCGCGGCCACGGGCTCGTCTGGCGCTTGCGACATGTCCGGAGAACCATGTGGATCGGGCGCCTGCGGCCTGAGCTTCTCGGCGCAGCCCGCGAGGAACACCAGCACGATCGCCACCAGGCGCACGACCGGCGCCGCGTGGTTGGACAGCACCACGATCTCGCCGCGCAGCATCCGTCGCAAGATCGTGATCGCCAGCCAGCTCGCGCTGGCCCACAGCCACACCCAGCGCCGCGACCTCACCCGGTTCTCCGCCCGCAGCCGAACGCCTGCTCGCGGCACGCGTTGCCGTTGCGGCTCTGCAGCCAGCACTCCTTGCCGTCCGAGCATACGCCCTGTCCGCGCTGACGAAACCGCTGGAAGCCCTGGGCCCAGATCTCGCGCAGCGGCCGGTCGCGCAGGTTGCCCTCGCTCTCGCCGAGGTCGGTGGTGGTGCACGGCAAGACCTCGCCGCTGGCCCCGATCACGCACGAGATCCGGCCCGCGCCGCACAGGAACGGCTGATCTCGGTAGTGCCGGTCGTCCGCTCCGGCGCTGCCCCACTCGTTGCACAGCTCGACGTGAAACTCGGCCCGCTTGCGGCGGGCGAAGGCGGCGACCCGGCGCAATTGCTCCGGCGTCGGGAACAGCGCCATGTGCTCGGCCCCACGGCCCTCCGGCGCGAACAGGTGCAGGCCCCAGCTATCGGCGCCCGAGGCCGCGACGATCGGGAACAGGTCCGCGACCCGGTCGGCGCTGCGCCGTGTCACCGTGGTGCCGACCACGACCTCGCCGCAGCCGGTCTCCTTGAGCACGCGGATCGCCGCCAGCGCGGCGTCGAAGCTGCCGCGCTTGCCACGAAACAGGTCGTGCTGTTCACGCTCGCCGTCGAGGCTGATCGCCGCCAGCGCGGGCGGGTGCCGGGCCAGCAGCGCGCGAAACTTCGGGACATGCCCCCCGTGCGTGTGCATCGCCCACTCGAGGCCCTGCTCGCACGCGTAGGCGACGATCTCCGGGATGTCGCGCCGCAGCAGC
>JAYUXQ010000037.1:0-2286 GCA_043752905.1 Nannocystis sp.
CCGACGCCGACGCCGCCGCCGCGCTCGCCGCCAGGGTCCAGCAGTTCGCCTCCGCGGAGCTGCACACCGACATCTCGGCGCTCCCGGAGTCCGAGCAGCAGACCCTGCAAAAGCTGATCGCCGCGGCGCGTCTGATGGACCCGATCCTCGACCGACAGTCGTGGGCCGGCACCCCCGCGCTGCGTGACCGCCTCAAGCGTGACGGCAGCGCGCTGGGCGTCGCCAGGCTCGAGTACTTCGAGCTCATGCGCGGCCCCTGGGATCGCCAGGACCACTTCGCCCCGTTCGCCACCGACAAGCAGCACCCGCCGGGCGCCGGCTTCTACCCGGAGGACATGACCGCCGAGGACTTCAAAAAGTGGGTCACGGACCACCCGAAAGAAAAAGCGGCCTTCGAGAGCCTGACCACGACCATCGTCCGCGACTCGATCGGCCTGCGCGCGGTCCCCTACCGCGAGGCATTCAAAGAGTGGCTCGAGCCCTCCGCACAGCTGCTGCGCGAGGCCGCCGCGCTGACGCAAAACGCCTCCCTCAAAAAATTCCTCGAGTCGCGCGCCGCCGCCTTCGGCACCGATGACTACTATCAGAGCGACAAGGACTGGATGGACCTCGACAGCCCCGTCGAGATCACGATCGGCCCCTACGAGACCTACGAGGACGAGCTGCTCGGGCTCAAGGCCACCTTCGAGGCCTTCGTCACCGTCAGCGATCCAAAAGCGTCGGCGGACCTCGCCCGCTTCAAAAAATACCTGCCGGACATGGAGCAGCACCTCCCGATCCCGGACGACCTCAAGACCAAGCGCGGCAGCGAGAGCCCGATCCGCGTCGTCGACCTCGTATTCACCTCCGGCGACGCACGCAAGTCCGTGCAGACGATCGCCTTCAATCTCCCGAACGACGAGAAGGTCCGCGCGGAGAAGGGGGCCAAGAAGGTCCTGCTGCGCAACCTCATCGCCACCAAGTTCAACGTCATCATGCGGCCGATCGGCGAGCAGGTGCTGGTCGGCGAGCAGATCCGCCATCTCGACGACCAGGCCTTTTTTCAGGAGGTCCTGTTCCACGAGCTCTCGCACAGCCTCGGCCCCGCGTTCACGAAGGTGAACGGCAAGGACGTCGACGTCCGCATCGCCCTCGAGGGCAGCTACTCGGCGCTCGAGGAGGCCAAGGCCGATGTCATGGGCGCCTACAATGTGCTCTACATGATCGAGCGCGGCGAGTTCCCCAAGGAGATGCGGGAGAAGCTGCTGATCTCTTACTTTGCGGGCCTGTTCCGCAGCGTCCGCTTCGGCGTCGCCGAGGCCCACGGCAAGGGCGCGGCGCTGCAGATCAACCGCCTGGTCGAGTCCGGCGGCGCCACCGTCGACGCCGCCACGGGCAAGTTCAAGGTCGACCTCGAGAAGATCGAGGCCGCCATCGCCGTGCTCGTGCACGACATCTGCCAGATCCAGCACGCGGGCGACAAGGCCGCGGCGGACGCGTTGCTGGCCAAATACGGGGTCGTCTCGCCGGCCATGCAGCGCGCGCTCGACGGCCTCGGCGCCATCCCCGTCGACATCCGCCCGTTTTACCCGCTCGCCGGTGAGATCCTGCCGAAGTAGCCAGTTTGGGCTACCCTGCCGCCCGTGTCCGAACGTACCGCGCCCCGGCCCCTGCGTGAACTCGCCGCCGGGCTCCTGGCCCAAAGGTCAGCCACCCCCGGGTCAACGACAGTCTCGAGCGATGCCCTCCTCGAGGTCTTCCTCGACTGGGTGACCGAGAACGGGCTCGAGCTGTACCCCGCGCAGGAGGAGGCGATCCTCGAGGT
Source organism: Nannocystis sp. (assembly GCA_043752905.1). Taxonomy (GTDB): domain Bacteria; phylum Myxococcota_A; class Polyangia; order Nannocystales; family Nannocystaceae; genus Nannocystis. The sequence goes on from JAYUXQ010000037.1 coordinate 1,805, forward strand.
GCTCGCGGGCAAGCACGTCATCTTGAACACGCCGACTGGCTCTGGCAAATCGCTGGTCGCGGTGGCGATGCACCTGGCCTCGATGGCCCGCGGCCGCCGCAGCTTCTACACTTGCCCGATCAAGGCGCTCGTCAGCGAGAAGTTCTTCGCGCTGTGTCGAGATTTCGGGCCCGAGAACGTCGGCATGCTGACCGGCGACGCGAGCGTCAACCACGACGCGCCGATCATCTGCTGCACCGCGGAGATCCTCGCCAACATGGCGCTACGCGACGGCCGGGCCGCGCGCGTCGACGACATCATCATGGACGAGTTCCACTACTACTCGGACCGTGAACGCGGCATCGCCTGGCAGATCCCGCTGCTGACGCTGCCGTACGCGAACTTCATGCTGATGTCGGCCACCCTGGGCGACACCACCAAGCTCGAGGAGAGCCTCAAGCGCCTGACCGGCCGCGACGTCACCGTCGTGCGCTCGGCGGTGC
>JAYUXQ010000038.1:0-2285 GCA_043752905.1 Nannocystis sp.
GTGTGCGCCGTTGTAGGCGGCGATGCCCGTCAAGCCGAGCCCGGCAACCAGGGAGATGCCGCCAGTGATCAAGAGCCGTCGCCCTGGCGGGGGACCGGACGGCACGGTCCCATGAATGGGTGAGGTCCAGGTCCCACGCGAGCGCAGCTCGCTCGCTGTTGGGGTCGGCGGTATGGGCATCGCGGACAAGGCGTCCCGCGTTTGATCCGGTGCCTCTGCCTCTGGCGCAGGTGCGACGATGGCCCGCGGCGCCGCGACCAGCTCCGAGGACTTGGGCGTTGCGGGCGAAGTCTCGGGCGCGAGTGTCCTGGTCAGAAGTTTGGCCGGTTCCCCTGGTTCGGCTTGCGGGTCCGTGAGTGCGACCAGCGGCAGGTCGTTCTTCGCCTGCTGCTTCGGCTGCTTGCACCGGACATGCTCCCGCTTGAGCCGCGTTCGCGTCGCTTTCCTGGACTTGATGACCCGCTATCGCAGCTCGGTCGCGGGCAGTGCAGCCGCCTGCTCGATCAGTTGCTTGGCCTGGCACAGCTCGTGCGACGACACGGGACCCTTCGGCGATTCCTCGGAGAGCGCGAGGTAGGCCCGGTGCGCGAAGTACAGGTACTCGACCCGTTCCGCGTCGGACTTCGCGCGCCGAGCGGAGGCCGTGAAGGCACGCGCCGAGCAGTGCAGGTCATTTGCGGCACAGGGCGAGGGATCGACCGTGGGCTGAGCCATCGAGAGCACGATCAGAAGATGAAGCGCGGGGGTGACGGCGATCATGGTCGATACTCCTTGACGATGGTCCCCGCGCTGCCCGGCGGGTCGAAGTGGATCTGCTCGAGCACGCGGCGAGCGCAGCCCTCGCGGTCGTCGCCGACGATGTCGAGGGTCGTGAAGCGGGCTTCGTCCTGTGATGTCTTGAGCTCGACCAGGACCTTGCGGCCGGCCTTTCGCGCGCACTCGGTCAGGGTCGACTCGGCGGCGATGAGGCGCTCGGTGGCGCTGCCGATCGAGCGCGGCGGGACCCTTGTCGAGGGTGTCGCATCGTTCTCTGGTGCGAGCATCGGCGGCGGGCTCGACGGCGTGCTGGCGGCCTGCGCCGGGACCTCGAGCATGTTCTCCTCGAACGACCCGCTCAGTGTTTCCGCGACGTCGGCGAGTCGATCGGAGGGCCGATGCGTGGCCCACCATGTCACGACGAGCGCCATCAGGGTGACCATGGCGGCGCCGACGAGAGCGATGCGAGAGCGTACGGGAGCGTTCGCCACCGCGGGCCCGGCCGGTGGCGGTTCGGCCAGCTCCGCCGACAACGCGGACTCGGAGCTGGCGTCCGGGATCGGATGCTGGGTCCAGTCCGCGGGGGCTTCCGGTGGAGCGGGCACCAGGCGCAGCGGGGGGCGGCCTGCAGGGGTCACCCTCGCCATGACACGCGCAAACTCCTGCTCCTCCGCTTCGAGCACTTCGGCCAGTTCCTGGGCGAGCTGTGCCGCGCTCGGGCGTGCTTGCGGTTCGACCTGGAGGGCACTCTCGATCGCAAATGCGACCCCCTCGGGACAGGTGATCACGAGGGCGAGGACGGAGGTCGGCGGGTCGGCGCCCTTCTTCGGCGCTGTCCCGGTCAGCAAGCGAAACAGGAGGTGGCCCATCGAGTAGACGTCGCTCCTGTCAGTCCAGCCCTTGCCGCCGCCGACCTCCGGCGCCGACCAGGCGAGCTTGCCGATACCACCGTCGGGGATCGACACCCTGGCCTCGGGGGGCGTCAGGTAGCGTCGCTCGCCCGCCGGCACGTCGTAGAACTTCTCGCACAGCAGCTCGGCGCATCCGAAGTCGAGCAGCGTCACCCCGCCGTTCGCGTCGATGAGCACGTTGCTGGCGTTGATATCGCGGTGGAGCACGCCGCGGGCGTGGACCATGGCCAGCACGCGCGCCAGCCTCACACCGACCGCCGCCACCTCGGTGGGTTTGAGCCGCGGCGGCGAACACAGGCGCCCCGCGGGCTGACCCGGCGCGTGGGCCATGGCGATATAAGGCGGCGTCGCCTCGGGGGCGAAGTCATAGAAGCGCGGCAGGGACGGATGGTTGAAGGTTTGGAGGACCTTCGCCTCGCGGGCGAAGCGGAGGGCATCGTCAGGCGCGGTCGACCGGAGGAACTTGAGCACCACGTCGTGACCGGCGCCGCGATGCACCGCCCGGTGCGCCTCGCCCTTTGCCCCGGTGCCCGCCAGGCCGATCAGCTCGTAGCGGCCGTCGATGCGCGTCGCCGATGTACCGCGCTCCGGGTGTGCCCTGCGAACCGCCGCGAGCGC
>JAYUXQ010000039.1:0-2284 GCA_043752905.1 Nannocystis sp.
AAGCTGCCCATCGCCAAGGAACAGGCCCAGCGGCTGCATGACCGCGGCATGCGTGAATCGGAGATCACGCCGGAGCAGGTCAACACATTCTGTCCGCCCGACGCGGCTCCGGACGACCCGCCCGCGCGGAGCGAGCGGAAGGCAAAGAAGGACCCGGAGCCGCCGTCGGAGGCGACGACCACGGCGGCGCCGGACGAGGAAGAGGCCCTCCGCAGCCTCCGGTCGCAGGTCGCAGGTCTGGTGACCGACGACGACGACGATTAGCGCGTGTTTTCGTGGTGCGCATGGGCGCACATTCGTGGGTGGGAGGTTCGACAATGATCAAGATGAAACCAGGCGCGTTATACGTCGGCTCCGGACGTCGCTATGTCGACAGTCAGGCGCTTCGTAACATCGCGCATACCCATGAGGTCGTCGAGGCACCAGGCGGCGGCTGGCGCATCCTGGGCGGGCGCGGCGTGGTCGCCTGCTCGCTCCTGGGTGGGCGTCCGCCGCTGCCGGATCAGCGCGGCTCGCTCTACGAGGTGTCGGCAGAGCCAGGCGTCCTGGTTTCAATGGCGAGGAAATGGGTCGAGCGCGGTCAGCTGAGCGTTCACGATACGCCCACGGACTGGCACACCCCCGCGCGTGCTGCCTGCGGCGGATGCGGCGAGGCGTGCGCGTGCGGCCCGTGCCAGCACAAGCACGGCCATGCCCCGCACGAGCCATCGCCGAGTCGAGGCGACGGAGGCACGAAGCGATGAGCAAGTGCGTCAAGGAGGGGGCGGGGTTCAAGTCGCTGGATGATCTGCGACTGTGCATCTTTGCGCTCGCGGCGCTCCGCGACGCTGCCGCGCTGGGGCTGCCCCTCCAACCCGCCGCGCCGTGCAAGCCCCGCAAGGAGGCCCGTGGCCGCTGAATACCGACTCAAGGAAGCGGCCCAGCAGTGGCGCAACGAGTTCTCCGCCAGGCTCCGACTCTCGATCGACGAGATGGCTCGATTCGAGCAGACCCACGCCGACGAGATCGCCACGGTCCTGGCCGATGCGCTGCCGGTCCTCCGGGCGCGCGGCGGCGAGGCGCCAGACACTGCGGAGGACTTCGCCGCCTACAACGCCATTGTCGAGCGCGAGCGGCCGCGGGACTTGATGAAGGATGGCGCGGTGCTGGGGCGCCTGTATCGGCGGATCGATCGCGAGCTTGCGAAGGGCGGCCCGGAGTGGAGCGTCTTTCAAAACACCGCCCGCGAGTACGCACTGGCGCGCGCCGAGGCGATGGTCCTGCGGGAGCGAGGGTGGGACGCGGTGGCGCTGCTCATTACCGGGGCGCCGGGCATCGCCGTCGTCGCCAGCAGCACCGTGGTGGCGGTCCGCGATCTCATGGGCGGGCTGCACATCCACCCCTACCGCCACGGAACGATCAATCATCTATACGCTGACATGCGCAAGGCCGAGGAGAAGATCCTCGAGCTGATTGCGAAGATGAAGGCGCCGGAGCCCAAGAACACCAAGGAAACGCTGGCCCGCTTCGCCGCCGAGCTGTGGAAGCTCGCGCGCAAGGCCAGGATCGAGGGCGTATGACGCCGAGAATCGGGATACCACAATGACACCAGCACAGGCGCTCGATCAGATCATTCCAACGTGGCAGGCGTCCATCGCCTCCAAGTATTCGCCGGCCTTCATCATCAACCTCGTCTCGAAGCACCGCGCCTCGCTCGAGGAGATGGTGGCCGCGGTCCTCGGGGCCGAGCGGCTCAAGAAGGGCAAGCGCCCCAAGTACGACTATGACTTCGCCGCGCACGCCGCCCTCGTGCCCGAGGAGCGCGCGCAGGACGAGCAACCCGACGACGTCGTGGTCCGGCGCATCCAGCAGCGGATGACGAAGATGATCGAGCGAGACATCGCCAGGGTGGAGGCCGGGGCGAGGGCCGAGGCCCGGGCGCAGGCCGAGGCGGACGGCCTGCAGATGGCCCTGACATACATTCGCATGCGGGCCGAGGCGATCCTGCTGCGCGCGGCCGGGTGGGATGTGGTGCCGCTCCTGCGTCGGTTTCCGTCCCTCGTCGTGATGGCCCGGGGGTCGACCGCCGCGATCCGTGACTGGCACGGCGTGGTGCATCTACGCGCTGGCTTCGGCGCGCTCGGACCTGTCACCGTGGAGACCGAGAAGAAGATCGCCACCATCGAGTTGACGGCCGCGGCCTCGCAGATCGACCGCTACGCGATGGCGTTCTGGGCCCGCGCGCGCGCCCTCGCCGACTCCTCCGTGGCCCCGCCCGAGCCCGAGGCGTCGCCCGACGTGCGCA
>JAYUXQ010000040.1:0-2284 GCA_043752905.1 Nannocystis sp.
GGTATCGCCTATGCGCTGGCCGTCATGCTCGGCGTCACCCGGGGCGCGCCGGTCGGCTCGTTCGCCGTGTCGCGGGTCGTCGAGCTGCGCCGCGACGACCAGGGCCCCGGCAGTGTTCAGGAGATCTTCGGCGTCGGTCGTCGTGGTGAGCTCATCCCGATCGCCGTCCCCGCCGTGCTCGCCGAGCTGACACAGCGTGGCGTGCACATCGCGCCCGATCTATTTACGCCCGTGTGACGGCCGTCATCGCTGTCCTCGCGATCACAGCTCGCATGCGCATGCCCGCCGCGCGAGGCGGTCGCCTTGCAATGGTCGGGCCAGGTCGATACCCTGGGTCGCTCGAGAGCCATGATGGTCTTTTCACGCCTATCGCGGGTCCGTGCACGCGCATGCATGTGCTCCGCTTCATGTGTCGTCGCGCTGGCCGCACTCTTCATCCTCGTCTCGGCGAGCGGCTGCAAGCCCAGGGCGAGCTGCCAGCCCGGCGAGTACACAGTCCAGGTCGTCCTTCATCCGGGTGAGCCGCTCAACCCCGGTGATAATCAGGAGTCGTTGCCGACCAGCGTGCACGTCATCCAGCTCGCCGACGACGAGGCCATCGGACGCTTCGACCTCGAGGCTCTGCGCGCCGACCCCAAGGCCGCGATCGGCGAGAGCTACATCTCCCACGAGAGCTTCTCGGTGTGGCCCAAAACCGACGACGTCCGCAAGATCCGCCCGAAGGCCGAGACCCGTCACCTCATGCTCGTCGCCGAGTATCGCCAGGTGCTCGGCAGCGGCTGGTACAGCACCTACGACGTCCCGCTCGAGAAGACCCACGAGGACGCCGTCTGCACCGCCGTCAAGCGCAAGAAGCCGCCCCTCCCCGACCCCTGCTTCTACGTCCTGCTCGAGCGCTACGAGACCCGCGGCGGCGCCTCCCCGCCCGCCGGCATGAAGGGCGACCAGGTGCGCATCCGCGGCAAGGCCCTCCGCTGCGCCCCCCCGCCGCACCAGTATGACATCGACCCGAAGGTCGCCAGGAAGAAGAACCGCAAGCTCGACCCCTCGCGGATCCCCACCTCCATGCCACGTACCCCCGGTGCCGGCTCCGCACCGTCCGGCGCACCCTCCGGCGCACCGTCCGGCGCTCCCTCCGGCGCTCCTTCCTCTCCCCCCACCGCCGCCCCGCGTCGCCCCTTCTGAGAGCCCATGGCCGACAACAGCCTGCAACCGATCGTGTGGAAGGACGGCGTGCTCATCGCGCCGCAACACTTTCAACAACAGGACCGCCACCACGCCGCCAACCTGCACGCCCGCCTCGCCGCCCTCTCGCCCCAGGCCTGGGGCGTCTCGGCCCTGACCCTCGACGAGACCGCCCTGCGTACCGGCGTCGTCAAGGTCCACGAGTTTCGCGGCGTCCTGCCCGACGGCCTCGTCGCCGCCTTCCGTGACGGTGAGCCCGGCGCTCCCCCCTCGCGTCCGCTCGCCGAGCACTTCCCCGCCACCGCGCGCACCCTCGACGTCGCCATTGGCGCTCCGCTGCTACGCGACGGCATCGAGAACTTCGCCGGCAACGAGTACGCCCGCTACCGCACCGTCGTCCGCAACGACGTCCCCGACCTCACCGGCGCACGAAGTAAAGTCGACCTCGAGCTCGGCCAGCCCAACCTCTCGATCCTCCTCGGCCCCGAGATCCAGCAGAGCGGGCTCGCGGCCGTGAAGATCGGCGAGGTCGTCCGCGAGGCCGCCGGCACCTACGCCTGGAACAGCCACTTCATCCCCCCCTGCCTCAGCATCTCCGTCTCCCGGCCACTGACCGCCGGCCTCAAGGACCTGCTCGGCGCCGCGATCGCCCGTCGTCGCGCCCTCGTCGAGATCCGCCGCGAGCGTGACGGCGAGGTCGCCGAATTCCTCGCCCGCGACATCACCAACTACCTGTTGCTCGACGCCCTCGGCAGCAACATCCCGCTGCTCAAACACCTCGTCGACACCCCCTCGACCCCACCGCTCGCCGCCCACCTCGCGCTCCTGCAATTCGCTGGCGCCCTGACCAGCTTCGCCACCGCCGTCGACCCCGCCGAGCTGCCCTCGTTCAACTACCTCGACCTGCGCGCCAGCTTCGACGAGCTCCTGCGCCAGATCCGGGCCATGCTCGGCCTGCAGCTGCGTGAAAAGTTCGTCAAGATCCCCCTGACCCTGCGTCAGGAGGACGGCATGTGGCTCGGTCGCCTCGGCGACGACACCATGCTCGGCTGCTCGAGCTACGTGCTCGCCGTCGAGTCCGCCCTGCCGATCAACGAGC
>JAYUXQ010000041.1:0-2283 GCA_043752905.1 Nannocystis sp.
CCACCACCGGCGAGGGTTTTTCGCGACGGACCCCCGCTCCCGCATCGGCCGCCCCGGCCACTTGTACCCTTGCAAACCCCGCAAGTAAGGGCTTGCAATTTATTTGCCTAGTATCCCTATCCAGGCTTTGACATCAATAATTGTAGGTGGTAGGGGTAAAAGCGTAGCGTTTGCCGAGAGGCCGCTAAACAATTGGGGCCCAGGAGTGCACATGTCCAGTGAACCAGCCGCGCGGCTCCTCGGCGGCGACGAGCCAGTCGAAGAGATCTACTACCGGAAGGGTGACATCGACTTCTGCTTCCTCCTCAACCGGAGGCATCACAATCTTCGGGTGTTCGACTACCGGGTCGGCAACTACCAGCAAAAACGCGATTTCTTCGACCGCATCGCCCGGGCCGAGGGCCTGCGCAAGGTGTTCACGGTCGTCGAGAAGCAGGACAGCAAGTCGTGGCGCAGCGTCGGGTTCTCCCGCGAGGGCGCCATCCCCGGGTACTTCCGGACGGCCGACGCCTACATCATGAGCCGCGTCTACACCGAAGAGGGCGAGCCCATCCAGGGCGGCGCCCCCAAGCTCACCGTGCCTCCCCTCCCGACCGGCAAGGAGCCGAAGGAGAAGGACCTCAAGCACACCACCAAGCCGCGCGGCCTGACCTTCGAGGTCGTCACCGACATCCCCCGCCTCCAGGAGATGACCCGCGAAGTCGGTACCAGCGGCCTCTACGCGCCGTTTCGCCGCGGCGTCTTCAACCCGGACATCGCCGTCCTCGCCAAGCTCAACAAGCGCGACTACTGGGTCGGCGCCGAGACCGACAGCTCGTTCGGCCACGCCAAGGTCGACATGCTCACCCCGCCCCTCAAGGACGTCGACCTCCCCGTCCTCGAGTTCTGCGTCAAGACCCTGCTCGACGAGCTGATCAAGATCGACACCGCCAGCGTGTTCGCCCTGTGCGCCGCCGACTGGGCCCTGAGCAGCCAGGTCTACGGCGAGCTCGGCTTCAAGGTCACCGCCCGCCTCACGGACCACATCACCCGCGAAGACGATTTCATCGGCGCCCAGTTGTGGCACCGCCGCCTGGTCCACCTCCCGACCCCCAAACTCTCGAGCATCCTCGTCTAACCCCTCGCGCCGGCCGCCCGGACCCCGGTAGCTCCGGGCTCCGCACCCAGCCGTAGATCGCGGGCCCGTTGAGCCCTGCGGGTCCGTCGAGCCACGCGGGCCCGTCGAGCCCTGCGAGCCCGTCGAGCCACGCGAGCCCGGCCAACCAGCGCGAGCGTGGCCGAACAACGCGGGGCGAGGCTACCTGGGTCCCATTGAGCGCCGCGAACCGCAGGTACTCGTCGTTCGGCCGCAGCCGGCCGCGGCCGGCCGTTGTTGGCCGATCCGTTCGCACCCGGTGAGCATCCCGGCCCGAACGAGCGGGGCGCTGACGATGCTCGCCCGGCGGGTTGGGTTGCGGATGCGTGGGACGAGCCCCGAGCCCCGAGCCCCCTTGACGCCCCCCCACAGCGCTTTATCTTCCCCGCCGGCCGGCCCCACCCGGGCCGCCAGCGGTTCGTCCTGTCCCGCAACCATGCAAAAGGTGCCCACGTGAACGAGAAGGCAGAGAAGCACGAGTTCAAGGCCGAGGTCAGCGCGCTCCTGCGGCTGGTGACCAACTCCCTCTACACCAACCGGGAGATCTTCCTCCGCGAGCTGCTCTCGAACGCCTCCGACGCGCTCGACAAGGCCCGGTTCCAGGGGCTGGTCGACCAGGAGCTGCGCGACCGCGACGCGAAGCCCGTCATCCAGGTCCACGCCGACGAACAAAACGGCGTTCTGGTGCTCGAGGACAACGGCATCGGCATGACCCGCGAGGAGATCACGCAGAACCTCGGCACGATCGCCCACTCCGGCACCCTCAATTTCCTCGAGCGCGCCAGGGCCCAGCAAGAGAGCGGGCAAAAGCCCGACCTCAACCTCATCGGCCAGTTCGGCGTCGGCTTCTACAGCGCCTTCATGGTCGCCGACCGCATCGACGTGTACAGCCTGAGCGCCGTGCAGGGCAGCGAGCCCGTGCACTGGAGCTCGACCGGCGACGGCACCTTCACGCTCGGCACCAGCGAGCGCGAGCTGCGTGGCACCCGGATCGAGCTGCACCTCAAGCCCGAGGCCCACGAGTTCCTCGAGCGCTACCGCCTCGAGTCGATCATCCGCCGCTACAGCAACTACGTCATGCACCCGATCCGCGTCCAGGTGCGCGACAAGGACGGCAAGGAGGACGAGGAGAAGCAGGTCAACGAGGC
>JAYUXQ010000042.1:0-2283 GCA_043752905.1 Nannocystis sp.
AGCGCCCCACCGGCCAAAATACCGACCGTCAGGAACGCCATGCGATACGCGACCAGCGTCGTACGCTCGTGGTAGTCCGTCGTCATCTCCGTCGGCATCGTCGCGTACGGCACCTGGAACAGCGTGAACGCGCCCGCGGCGAGACAGAACGAGATCAGCACCCACAGGAAGCTCTGCGTCGGGTCCCCGACCGGGGCCATGAACAGGGCCATGAAGCAGGGCGGCAGGGTCAGCGCGCCTGCCAGCAGGAACGGCCTGCGCCGACCCCAGCGCGTCTGTGTACGATCCGACCAGGCCCCGACGATCGGGTCGGTGATGATGTCCCAGATCTTCGGGATCACGATCGCCAGACCCGCGATCGAAGCCGGCACTGCCAGCGTGTCGGTGAGATAGAACAGCAGCAAAAGTCCAGGGATCGTGCTGAAGATCCCCGCCCCGATCGAGCCCGCGCCGTAGGCCAGACACAGGGCGCGACGAAGCGGCGGATGCGACACCTCGCCACCCTACCACGACCTCCACCGATGTCATCCCGATCGTCGCCGATGCAACCACTCATGCGATCAATCCCCGTGCTCCGCTGCCTCGTCGCGCTGGTGTTCGCGTGCGCCTGTCTGCTCGGCGCCGACGCCCGCGCCAAAAAGAAGAAAGCCGACGGTCCACCGAAACCCAACCGCACCGAGTTCGGCGTGCTCCCGGCCGTCAACTACGACAGCGACCTCGGCTTCGGCTTCGGGGCCATCGCCAGCGTCGCCCGCTTCGCCCCCGGCTTTCGCCCCTACAAGTGGCGCCTCGAATTGCTGCTCCAGGCCACCGTCAAGCGCGCCCCTGGCAAGGGCACCGAGTTCCCGTTCCACGACGATTACCTCAACGTGGACTTCCCGGGCCTGCTCGACAACCGCCTGCGGATCACCGGCCGCGTTGGTTTCCGCAAGTTCGCCAATACCGGCTACTACGGCTTTGGCAACGACTCCAGGTCCGAGAAACCGTGGGCCGACATCGACCCCGACGAGGACCTCGCCGGTTACCAAGCCGCCAGGCGCTTCCACAAGTTCGACCACATCTATCCGCTGCTCCAGGCCAACGCCCGCATTCGCCTGTGGGACCGCTCGACCCCCGAGCAGCGCCGCCGCATCGAGGCGCTCGTCGGCTTCAACGCCACCTACAACATCATCCGCCCCTACGAGAACAGCAAGCTCGCCCAGGACATCGCCACCCTCGACGACGGCACCAGGGACTCACACACCCTCGGCGACCTGCTACGCGGCACCGACCCGCACATGCTGCTCGTCTTCAACCTCGGCCTGTTGTTCGACTCACGCGACCATGAGTTCACTCCGACGCGTGGCACCTTCACCGAGCTCTCCGTCCGCAGCTCGCCGGGCGTACAACAGGACCTGCGCTACGCCGCCTTGACGCTCAACACTGCGTGGTACAAGGCGCTCGTCGGCGAGTACCTCTCCTTCGCCGTGCGCGGCGTCGCCGACCTGATCCTCGGCGACGCGCCCTTCTACGAGCTGACCCGCTTCGGCGCCCTGATGCCGCGCGACGGCCCCGGCGGCGGCTGGTCTCTGCGCGGCGTCCCGCGCCAGCGCTACTCGGGCAAGGCCAAGCTGATCCAGAACCTCGAGCTGCGCTCGCTGTTCTGGCGGTTTGCGATCCGTCAGCAGCGCTTCGTCGTCGGCGCCGTCGCCTTCCTGGACACCGCGAGGATCTGGGCCGACGTGCACAGCGTCGTGATCGACGGCCGCAGCGTCGACGGTGGCACCTTCAAGGTCGGCACCGGCGGCGGCCTGCGCGTACGCTGGGGCGAGACCTTTTTGATCCGCGCCGACGCTGCCTACTCGCCGACCGAGGGCACCCCGGGATTTTACGTCGACATCGGCCACGTATTTTAATTTACGCCTATCCTCCCCCGCATGCTCGCCACGCCCGTCGCCCAGGACCGTCGCCCGCCCGGACCCCCGCTGCGCCGCGGGCTCGCCCAGCAGCTGCGCTACTACGCCGCCTTCTCCACCGACCCGATCGGCTTCGTCGAGCAGCGCTTCAAGCAATACGGCGACATCTACTACGCGCCCGCCACCGACGGCGGCCTCTACGTCCTCAAGCACCCCGACCACCTGCGCGACGTCCTCATCACCCACGCCGGCAGCTACCGCAAGACCCACACCGCCCTGCGCCGCTTGCGGAGCTTTTTGGGCGACGGCCTGCTGACCAGCGACGGCGCCGACTGGACCCGCCAGCGCCGCATGATCCAGCCCGCGTTCGCGCGCACCCACCTCGCCG
>JAYUXQ010000043.1:0-5773 GCA_043752905.1 Nannocystis sp.
CGCCAGTTCACCCGTTTCTTCCGCAATCCGATCGAGAAGCACGGCGACGTGGAACGCCAGCAACGCTTGAAGCGACGTATCGGTCCGCTGTTGCTGCGCCGGCGCAAGGAAGACGTGTTGTCGGAGCTGCCGCCGAAAACCGAGATGGTTCATCGCCTCGATCTTGCTCCCGGTCAACGCGAACTTTACGAAACCTTGCGGCTCGCGCAACACGAGCGCGTGCGCGACGCGATCCGCGAACGCGGGCTGGGCCATTCCGGAATCATCGTGCTCGATGCCCTGCTCAAACTGCGCCCAGAGTTCGCCGAGATGATTTTCCAGAGGTGTGCCGGTCATCGCCAGTCGGCGCGTCGCTGGAATATCGCGAACCACTTGGGCGGCAAGACTGCGCGCGTTCTTGATCGCCTGCGCCTCGTCCAGCACCAGCAGCGAAAACTTGGCTTCGAGCAGGCGTGTGCGGTCGCGCGAGAGCAAGGGATAAGTCGTAATGACCAGATCGTGCTCGTCGATCGCGGCGTAGCGGGCCGAACGGCCGCTGCCATGCAGCACCAACACGCGCAGGTTCGGCGCAAAGCGCGCGGTCTCGTCGCACCAGTTGCCGATCAGGCTGGTTGGCGCGACGACGAGCACTGGATGAGCCAATCGTCCCCGCTGCTTTTCATCGACGATGTGGGCGAGCACCTGCACGGTTTTCCCGAGGCCCATGTCGTCGGCCAGGATGCCGGTCATGTTGTTCTCGTGGAGCTGCCACAACCACGCGAAGCCCGAGCGCTGATACTCACGCAGCTTGGCGGTCAGCGCCTTGGCCTTGCGCGGCGCCTTCGCGCTCTTGTCGCCGGTCATGTTCTCCATGAGCTTCTTGACCTCCTTGGCGACGTCCGCGCTGGGCGCGGCGCCGAGGAGGCGGCTCAGGGTGCCGAGCTCGAGCGTGGACAGCTCGGCGTGTCCACCTTTATCAAAGTCGATCGCGCCGGCAGCATCGGCGATCGGCTGGAGGATCTGCGGGTCGAGCTTGGCGACCGAGCCGTCGGCGAGCGTGACCCAGCGGCGGCCCTCGTGCAGCCAGCGCAGCAGGTCACGAAACGAGATCAGGTCCTCCTGACCGTCGACGTCGACCACCGCGCTGAGGTCGAGCACGCTCGCCTCCTTGTTGTGCACCGAGATCTTCGGCGTCGGCGACTTGCTCCGGATCTTCGGCAGCACGGGGATCCTCCGCTCCCACGTGTCCGGCAACAGCGGCAGGCCGACGATGATGAACTCGACGCCCGCGTCGCCCTCGGCCGCGAAGCCGTCGTCGTTCGGGCTCCACTTCAGGCCGAGGTCCGTCAGCACCTTGCGCGCCGCGGCCTCGCCGGCCATGTCGCGATAGAACGTGAGGGTCTGGTCGCCGAGGTTGATCGAGTAGCGCGGGGACTCCGGGTCGTTGCCGGCGATCGCCAGGGTGACGTTGCCGTAGCGGGCCGCCAGCGCGATCTTCACCTTGTTGGCGTCGGCCTCGACGCTGGCGACCACGCGGTCGATCGGGCGCGAGTCGGAGGCCAGCGCGAACAGGTCCTGCTGCGGCACGCCGACCGAGTGCAGCGTCTCCGACAGCGCGTCCATCTGCTGCGCCGACACGCGCGAGTCCATGACGATGCGCGGCTGGCGAGCGACCGCCTCGAGCACCCACGGCGGCGTATCGGGGACCTGAAACACCTCGGCGGTGTCGGGCAGCAGGAACCATGTCGGCGCGCCGACGATGACGCGGCCGCTGGTGACCTCGATCGTCCTGCCGTTGGAGCGCTGCTCGAGATACGCGTGGAGTTCCACGCTGGCGTCGGCGGTGCGCGCCTCGGCGCGGATGCGCAGGATCAGCGGCTCGGGCCCGAATTGCAGCTTGCCGACGCCCTTGAGGCCGACCGTGCTGTTGCGCGCGAAGTACAGCAGACCCGCGAACGCGGCGTCGTCGATGATGTGGCCGCCGTCATCGCTGTCGTCGACCTCCTGCTCGAGGAAGTGCATGATGAGGCGGTCGGCCGGGCTCATGCCCTCGTGCCGCTTGCGATTGACGACCGGCGTGCCGCCGCCCTTGAACACCATCACGTGCCAGTGGCCCTTGCGGATCTCGACCTGATAGCGTTGTAAATTGGCCGCGTTGCCGCTGGCGAGGTCCTGGACCCACGGGTTCTGCGTGCGCGTGATCTCGCCGCCGGCCTGGTATTGCCTGCGCAGGGTCAGCGCGAGCGTCACCGCGTGCTGGCAGATCCGCTCCCAGCCGTCGGTGTAGGTCGGGCAGGTGCAGTTGGCCTCGAGCGTGCCGTCCGGCAGCAGCTTCAAGCTCGTGTTGTGCGGCAGCGGGTGCGAGCCCTTGACCTTGCCGCGCAGGCAGCCGCTGTCGAACACGATGTCGAAGACCGTGCGGCCGACGTCGAACAGCTCACTACCGGCCGTAAAGGCCTTCTTGCTGGAGATCCGGGCGAGCGTCTCCGGCTCGAACAGAGGTAACAACGCTTCGAGTGTGGACACGCGATTTCCTGCGAGGGGGATCGGGCGGCACGCGGCTCAAGCAGGAGCCCTGCGCCCGGCACGAAGCGACGACGAGACGGCGCAGCTTCACCGGCCTCCGCGGGTGCCCTGGGTGCGCAAAGCACTCACCAGGCCATTCGCGGCGCTTGCCGGCAGCTTTAACACGCCCCCGATCTCCGGTCCACCCCAAATCCCGCTGCCCGGCCCCCCTACGCCTGCGCAGCGCGCGGCGGATGGGGTTCTCCTCGCCGCGCCCCCGCCTTTGTGTGGTACTTCGCCCGAGCATATGTCCGCCGAAGGCCTTCAGGACAGCGCCGCAGACCCCGGTGTCCGCCTCCTCGCCGCTGCCGTCCATGGCGTCGACCCGCGTGAACTGTTCCTGGTTCACTCGGGACCGCTGCCCGGCCTGCGTCCGGGGGCCACTCGCCTCATCCTCGACGTCCGTGAACGCGAAGACGCGGCCGGCACCACCTGCGTGCCCGCCTCGCTCGGTGACCTCGGCGGCGAACCACGCTTCACCGCCGCCGTCGTGTGGCCGCGTGCCCACCTCGGCAAAGACTTCAGCGAGGCCTGCCTGGCCCTCGGCGCCGCCGCGCTGCGCCCCGGCGGTCGCCTGTACTGCGCGGTTCGCAAGGCCAAGGGGGGGCCCTCGCTCGCCCGCGCGATGGCCGAGCTGCTCGGCGAGGTCGACGTCATCGACCGTGACGCCGGATACTTTTTGTACATGTCCGAAAAGACAGCCGCGTCCTCGCCCGACGCGGTGCGTGCGCGGCTCGCCGTCGAGTACGAGGTCAGCGACGCCATGCTCGGACCGGTGCCATTGGTGGCCGTGCCGGGTGTGTTCTGCCGCAAGCACCTCGACGACGGCACGCGCGCGCTGCTGACCAAGCTCGAGTCGCTGGATGTCCTCGGGGACAGGTCGCCGCGGCAGGTGCTCGACCTCGGGGCCGGCATCGGCCCGCTGGGTCTGTGGGCGATGCGCCGCTGGCCGGACGCGCGGCTGCTCGCGGTCGAGAGCAACTACCTCGCCGCCGCGCTGGTCCGCGAGAACGCGGCGCGCCTCGGCTGTGCCGCCCGCGTCGAGGTGATCGCAGGGGATGGACTACCCGCGACCGGCAACGCGCGCGGCCGCGTCGACCTCGCGCTCGTGAACCCCCCGACCCACGCCGAGCCGGCCGCCTTCGCCGCGATGATCACCCCGCTGCGCGCCTGGCTGCGACCGGGCGCCCCGGCATGGTTCGTGGTCAACCGCGCCAACATGCTCGCGCAGGTCCTGAAGAAGTCCGGCGCCGAGCTCGAGTCCCACGACGTCCCCGGCTTCACGCTCGTGCGCGCGACCTGGCCCCAGGGACAGGTCTAGCGGCCGCGGGCGGGCGCCTGGCTTACGAACAGGGCCCAGCTCAGCGCGCGTGGCGGGCGAGCCAGCGGTCGATCTCCTTGCGCCTGTCGCCGGGCAGCGTCGCGTCACGGGCCTCGCGGGCCAGCGCGATCGCTTGCCCGCGATCGCCGTTCGTGGCGAGCAGCGCTCGCGCGAGCACGAAGCAGGCCGCGGCGCGCTCGCGGGGGGCGGCCGAGGCGGCGCGTTGCAGGTCGAGGGCGCGCCGGGCGGGGGCCAGGGCGTCGCTGTCGCGACCGACTCGCAGCAGCAGCTCGGCGAGGCCGAGCAGCGGGTCGGCGAGGTCGGGGTGGGTGGGTCCGAGGGCGGCCTCGAGGTCGAGGAGGCTGCGTCGCAGCTCGGCCTCGGCCTCGGTCGACTTGCCCTGCTCTGCGAGGATCGATCCGATGTTGGCGCGCAGCATGGCGACATCGGGGTGGGTCGGGCCGAGCGTCTTCTCGCGGATCTCCCGGGCGCGGCGCAGCTCGGCGAGCGCCTCGTCGGCGCGGCCGAGCTGTTGCAGCACCGAGCCGATGTTTTGATGGATCGACGCGGCGTTGATGTGCTCGGGGCCTCCGGTCTTCTCGGTGATCCGCAGGGCACGGCCGAGGTCGGTGAGCGCGTCTTGCGATCGACCCTGGGCGCGCGCCACCAGCCCGAGGTTGGCGAGCACGAACACCATCTCGGGGTGATCGGGGCTCAGCACCTCTTCCTGGATCTCGAGCGCGCGACGCAGGTGCGTGAGGGCGCCGTCCTCGTCGCCGTGGATATGCAAGATGGCGCCGAGGTTGGTGTGCGAGAGGGCGACCGCGGGGGCGGTCTCGCCGAGGTGCGCCTCCTGGATCGCCAGCTCGCGGCGAAAGTACGCCTCGCTCTCGCGCGCGCGGCCGAGGCTCTCGCTGACGATCCCGAGGTTGTTGAGCGACCCTGCGATCTGCATGTGATCGCGACCGAACACCCGCTCGCGCAGCTGCAACGCGCGCAGGTGCTGGGCCAGCGCGTCCTCGTAGCGGCCCTCGGCCTGCAAGATCGACCCGAGGTTGTCGGACGCCGCCGCCACCAGCGGGTGATCGGGGCCCAGCGCCGCCTCGCCGATCGCCAGCGCCCGCCGGAAGTGCTGCCCGGCCGCCGCGAACTTGCCCTGCTTCTCCAGCGCCCCGCCGAGCTGGTTCAACGCGACGATCAACGAGCTGTCCGTCGGGCCGACCACCTGCTCGCGCAGCGCCAGCGCCCGCGCCGTCTCGGCCTCCGCCCGCGCGTACTCACCTTCGCGGATCGCCATCTCACCTGTCTTGAAGGCCAGGTCTGACGGCGCCAGTCGATCGACGCTGCCCGCGACCTCGGCCGTCGCCACGTCGCGCCACAGCGCGCCCGCCTCGAAGCGCGCCAGCGAGGCCCCCGTCACCCCGACCAGCGCCGTCGCGGCCGCGGCCGACTGCTCGCCGTCACCCGAGGTCCGCGCCGTCACGTAGGCCGCGCGTAGCGCCTGCTCCGCGTCCGCGTAGCGGCCCTCCGCGACCCGCAGCTCGCCGCGCAGCCGCAGCGCCTGGGCCAGCAAGGGTCCATACGCGAGCGCCTGTGCCTGCGTCACCGCGGCCTCCACGAGCTGCCCCGCGCCGGTGAACTTGCCGGCGAGCGCGAGCGCCTGCGCCTGCGACAGCTGCTCGCGCGTCACCTCCACCGCCGCCGCCGCGTCCGCGTCCCCGGGCGGGCGCACGCGGGCTTGCAGGTATGACGGGTCGGCGCACGGCTCGAGTCGCGGCAGCCCGGCGACCGCCTGCACCGCCTTCTCGACGACCGCCGCGTCCGCGGTGGCGAGCACGCCGACCAGCGCGCGCAGGGCGACGCGGCGCTCGCCGAGGCAGGCCATGCGGCGGTCGAGCAGCTCCTGCG
>JAYUXQ010000044.1:0-2282 GCA_043752905.1 Nannocystis sp.
GAAGCTCGAGCAGATGCTCGCCGAGGCCGAGGCCGCGAAGGCCCGCCTCGAGCGCGCGTTGCAGGCCGCGGACGCCGAGCGCCGCCGCGCCGAGGACGAGAGCGCCGCCGCCGAGGCCCAGCGGGTCCGCGCCGAGGCCCAGCGCCTCGCGGCCGACGAGGCCCGCCGCGAGGCCGAGCACCAGACCTCCCGCGCCGTGCAGGAGGCCCGCCGGGCCCGCGACGCGACGCGTCTGGCCCAGGCGCTCGGGGCCGCCGAGGACGACCCGACCACCGTGCTCGCGCTGCTGCGCGAGACCGAGGACCCCGCCGGCACGCCCGGGTGGATCCCCGCCGCCGTCGACACCCTGTTGCAGCCCGTCAGCCTCGCCGTCCTGCGGCTGCATCGCGGCAGCGTGCACGCGGCGATCTTCAGCGCTGACGGCCGCAGCGTCGCGACCGCGGGCGACGACCACCTCGCCGCGCTGTGGCGCTGGGGCTCCGGCGCCGCCCCGCAGCGCCGCGAGCACGCCGCCCCGGTCAAGTTCCTGGCTTTCGGGCCAGGTGAGATCTGGGCCAGCGGCGCCAGCGACGGCGAGGTCCAGGTCGGCGGCGACGCCCCGCGAAGGCTCGCCCACGGCGGCGAGCTGCGGGCCATGGCCCTGACAGCCGACGGCCGCCGGCTCGCCACCGCCTCGGCCGACGGCCGCCTGCGCCTGTGGGACACCGCGGACGGCAGCTCGCGCGACCTCCCCGGCCACACCGCGGCTGTCCTCTCGGTCATGTTCGATCGTACAGGTCGCCGGCTCGTCAGCGCCGCCGCCGACGGCACTGCCCGCGTGTGGGACGTCGCGCTGACTGGTCCGCCGCGGATCCTGCGACACCCGGGCGCGATCCGCATCGCCGTGTTCCACCCCGACGGCCGCCGCGTCGCCACCGGCGCCCAGGACGGCGAGGTCCGCGTGTGGCCAGTCGACGGTGACGCGCCGCCGAGCATGCATCACGGACACACCGGCGAGGTCGTCGCGCTCGCGTTCCACCCGGAGGGCGAAGCCCTGCTGTCCGCGTCGCTCGACGGCACCACGCGCGTATGGCCCCGCAAACCTGGCCAAAAGGACAGGGTCCTGCGCGGCCACGCCGGCCGGGTGTACTCCGCCCAGTGGAGCCCCGACGGCGACCGCATCGTCACCGCCTCACAGGATAGCACGGCGCGCGTGTGGCCGGCGCAGGGCGGCGCTGCGCGGGTGCTGCGTGGTCACGCCGAGGAGCTCGGCGCCGCCGGCTTCGACCCCGGGGGCGACCACGTCGTCACCGCCGGCCGCGACGGCAGCGTGCGCGTGTGGCAGGTGCGCGGCAGCGGCGAGGAGGTCCCGGTGCTGCGCCCCGGCGGCCGCCCGACCCTGCTCGCCTGGACCCCCGACGGCGCGCACCTGCTCAGCGGACGCAGCGACGGCGTGATCCAGCTCTGGAAGCCCGACACCCCCTCGTCGCCCCGCCGCCTCGCCGAGTCGGGGCCCACACCACTGTGGCTCGGCGCCGACGACCGCGAGCTTCGGGCGATCCGCAACGACGGCGTGCTGCTGCGCTGGCCGCTCGCAGGTGGCCCCGCGATCACCCGCGTGCTGATCCCCGCGACCCCCGCCGCGAGCGCCGCGAGCCTCACCGCCGACGGTACCCGGGCCGCCCTCGCCACCGCCGACGCGCTGTGGCTGCTGTCCCCGGGGACAGGTCAGCGCGAGGCCCTGCGCGGCCACACCGGCACGATCTTCGCCGCCCAGTTCGCCCCCGATGGCGCCTTTTTGCTGACCGGCGCCAGCGATCGCAGCGGCCGCCTGTGGTCGCTCGGCAACCTGTCCCCCGGGACAGACGCCCGCGTGCTCACCCCGCACTCCGGCGGCGTCACGACGGTGGCGTTTCGCCGCGACGCCCGGCTCATCGCCACCGCCGGCTGGGACAAGCGCGCCCGCGTGTGGCCCACCTCGGGCGGCGACCCGGTCGTGCTCGCCGGTCACACCGGCCCGGTGTGGGCGGTCGCCTTCAGCCCGGACGGCGCCCGCGTCGCGACCGGCGCCGATGACCGCAGCGTGCGCGTCTGGCCGGTCGATGGCCGCGACGAGCCCGTCGTGCTCTCGGGCCACGCCGGCCCCGTACGCGCGACCCAGTTTCGCCCCGACGGCGGCGTGCTCGCGAGCGCCGGCGACGACGGCACGATCCGCCTGTGGAACGCCGACTTCACCGCGCAGGGCCTGCAAGCCCGCCTGCACCGCGCCTCGCCCGTGTGCCTCTCGGCCCGCCAGCGCACCC
>JAYUXQ010000045.1:0-2282 GCA_043752905.1 Nannocystis sp.
GGCTGCGCAAGGTCACCCGCGACGACGTCATCCGCGCCGCCAAGGAGTACCTGACCGACGGCTTCAGTGTCGTCTACCGCCGCGCCGGCAAGCCGACCATCGCCAAGATCGAGAAGCCCAAGATCACCGCGATCGAGGTCGACCCCAGCCGCAAGAGCAAGTTCGCCGCGCAGATCGAGGCGATGAAGGCCCCGGAGCTCAACCCCGAGTGGCTGGTCGAGGGCACCCACTACGCGCGCCAGACCCTGCCCGCCGGGCCGATGGTCGCCGTCGTCAACAAGCGCAACGACCTGTTCTCGCTCGGTTATCAGTTCGATCGCGGCTACAAGCGCGACGCCATGCTGTGCCACGCGCTCGACCTGCTCGAGCAGTCGGGCGCCGGCGAGCAGTCGGCCGAGGTCTTCAAGCGCGAGCTGTTCGCCCTCGGCAGCACGATCGACTTCAGCTGCGGCGCCGACAGCAGCTCGATCAACGTGCGTGGCATCGACGCCAACATGGAGAAGACCCTCGCCCTGCTCGACGGCTGGATGCGCGGCCCCAAGCTCGACGCCGACACCCTGCACAAGCTCGGCGAGAACGTGCTCAGCACCCGCAAGGACAGCATGGAGGACCCCGACAACCTGTGGGGCGTCCTGGGCGAGTACGCCCAGTTCGACCGCGAGAGCGACTACCTCCACGCCCCGAGCAACAAGCAGATCACCGGCGCCCGCGTCGAGCCGCTCGGCAAGCTCGTCCAGGGCTTCCTCGACTATCAACACAAGACGCTCTACTACGGCCCGCGCCCCGCGGCCGACGCCGCGAAGGTCGTCGCGCTCGGCAAGTCGCATCGCAAGCTGACCCACCGCCCGCCCCTCGTCTACCGCAAGACCAAGACCCCGACGATCTACTTCGTGCACCGCGAGGTCGCCAAGTCGTACGTCTCGGTCACCCTCCCGCACGGCCCCGGCGAGCGCGCGCGCAAGCCGATCGCTCGCCTGCTCAACACCTACCTCAATGGTGGCATGAACGCGCTGCTGTTCCAGGAGATGCGCGAGGCCCGGGGCCTCGTGTACTTCTCGTACGGCGCCGTCGACCAGGGCCGCTATCCCGACGACCCGTGGGCGATGTCCGGCGGCATGGGCACCCAGGCCGACAAGACCCCCGACGCGCTCAAGACCTTCCTCGAGCTCGTCAAGACCCGCCCGCTCGACCCCGGCCGGATCGCCGTCGCCCGCACCACGATCGACCAGGACTTTCGCTCGAGCCGCATCGACCCGCGCTACAGTTTGTACCTGATCGACCAGTGGGACGACGCCGGTGAGCCGAGCGACCCGCGCCCGTGGTACTGGGAGCAGATCCAGGCCCTCCCCGAGGAGCCGCTGCGCGCGTTCGCCAGCAGCTTCACCGACAAGCCCGTGATCGTCGGCATCATCGGCGACCGCAACCGCATCGACATGGCCGCGCTCGAGCAGCTCGGCAAGGTCATCGAGCTGACCCCCGACAAGCTGTTTAGCTACGGCGCCTTCCCGAAGACCAGGAGCGCCGCGGCCTCACCCGTATCGCCGGCCACGCCGATCGCCGCCCAGCCTGCCGCCACGGACAAGCCGACCACGCCCGCGCCCGCCGGTGCCGCGGCCCCCGCCGCGACCGCGAAGCGCCCGCCCCCGCCCCCGCCCCCGGCACCCGCCGCGAAGTGAGCCGCGCCGACGCGCTCGCCGACGCGAGCGCAGCGGCCTGTCCCGAGGGACAGATGACCCGGTGCGCCGCCGCGCGCGGATCCTGTCCCGAGGGACAGATGTGCCTTCATCTCGGCGAGCGGCGCCGACGCTCGCCGACGCGAGGCGGCCTGTCTGAAAGGACAGCTCACGACGGGCTCAGCGACCGAGCTCGGCGCGCAGCGTCGCCGTCGCCGCGCGAAAGTCCTGGGCCGTCGACTCGCCGATCATCTGGTTGCGCGCGGCCCTCTGCAGCGCGTCGCCCTTGCTGCGCAGGTCCGTGCAGGCGGCGGTCGGCCGCAGCTTCTCCAGCGCCTCGCAGCTCTCGCGCATCCCCTTCACTTTCGGGTCGAGCTCGGTCACCCCCTCGTGACCCGCGGCCAGCGCGAGCACCAGCGCGTCGGCGGCGTTGAGCGCCCGCGTGGCCGCCTCGACCTCGGCCGGCACCGCCGTGCTCGCCGTCTGTCCGGGCGCCAGGTACTTGCGGGCGACGAAGCCGGCGACGAGCACGACCACGGCGATCAGGATCACGGCGTACTGGCGCATCGACACAGTGAACACCCGCGCGGCCCCCGGCTCAAGGCCCCC
>JAYUXQ010000046.1:0-5769 GCA_043752905.1 Nannocystis sp.
GAAGATCCGCTCGACCCCCAGCGCGGTCAAACTGCCCTCGACCATCTTGCGCAGGTGATCACGCCGCCCGTTCGGCACCCACCGACCTTTCGGGCGCGCGAGGCCGGCCTTGGTGATCACTCGAATTTGCTCGCGCGGGCCCTCCCACCCCGCGATCGCCTCGCGGACCAGACGCTCGCCGTAATGCATGTCGCGGTCATCGAGCGCGTACGAGTCCGCGGTGTCGAGCACGCGGACACCCTGATCCAGCGCGAAGCGGATCACGTCGATCGCGTCCGCCTCCGCGGGCCGACCCTCCGTCGACAGTCGAAGCAGACCGAGCCCGAGCGGAACCTCGAGCTGCCCGAGCACACCGTAATTCGTGGCAGTCACGCGCACGAAGAGGCCACGTCCACCGGCGCAGCGCAATGTCCGAGGAGATATGCCGGGTTCCTCGGGGGTTATGTTCGCTTCGATATTTTCCTGGAAACAGCGTTGCACAGGCCCGCAGCGGCTGTTCCTTGCCCGTTCGCGCGCCGCGCAACGCCGGTGGTGCGCCCCGCAATGACCCTGCCGACGCGGGTCCCCTACCCGCCCACGGTCCCTGGGACGCCGATCCGTTCGGCCGATGTCTTGACCACGCTGGCCGATCCCGCGGCCTCGTCTAGCCTCGATGGCGACGTATGACACACGCACACGGCATCTCCCCTCGCTCGTTGCGGATCATCGCGGCTCACAGCGCGCTCGCAGGCGTGTGCCCGCTGATCCCGCTGCCGTACGTCGACGACCTCGTGATCCGCAGGATCACCCGGCGCATGTGCAGCGCGCTGTACGAGGCCCACGACCTCCACCTCACGCCCTCCGGCGAGCGCGTGTTGACGGCCGCCCCGTCGGTCTGGCGGCGCGGCGCGGCGACCTCGGCGGCGCTGTTCCCGATGCGCAAGCTGCTGCGAAAGGTCGCGTACCTGCTGGCGATCAAGGACTGCTCGGACGTCGCCTCGAGCGTGTTCCACGACGGCTGGCTGCTCGCCCATCTGCTCGAGCACGGCCAGCACGGGCGCGGCCCCTCGCTCGAGGACACGCGCTACCTGCAAAAGGTCCGCAAGGCGATGCTGCGTACCTACAAGGATGTCGACCCCGCGCCGCTGCGACGCGCGCTGCTCGGGGCCTTCCTCGGCGCCCGCGTGGGTGTCGAGCACGCCGTCCAGGCGGTCCAGCGCCGGCGTGGCGACAAGGCGGCGCCCGTCGAGAGCAACAAGGAGGTCGAGCCCGTCGCCAGCCGGATGCAAGCCGCCGCGATGGGCCAGTGGCAGTACCTGGATTTGCTCGAGCGGCGGTTTCGCCGGCAACTCGGGCTGCCCGCGGAGCAGGCCGTCATCGTGGACCACGCGGCTGCCAGGTGATCCCGCGCCACTGGCGCGGGCGTAACCTCGGCGAATTTCGCGGTCATGACGGCGACTTCGTACTCGCGCGCGAAGTCGCCTCCCGCGTATCATCGCGCGCATGGCGAAGGCAGAGCGGCTCGTGCTGGTCGATGGTTCGTGGCTCGTATATCGGGCCTTCTTTGCGATCCCGGCCAATCTCCAGACCAAAACCGGCCTGCCGACGAACGCGATCTTCGGGTTCGCCACGATGTTCCGCAAGCTGTTCTCCGGGCGCATGCCGGACCGCGGCGCCGTCGTGTTCGACTCGCCGGCCGCGACCCACCGCGAGCTCAAGTTCCCGGCCTACAAGGCCCAGCGCCCGTCGATGCCCGGCGAGCTCGCGCAGCAGCTGTCGACGATCGATCGCCTGGTCGCCGCCAACCAGTTCCCGATGATCCGCCGGCCCGGCTACGAGGCCGACGACATCATCGCCACGCTCGCGCGCCGCGGCGTCGAGGCCGGCCTCGAGGTCGTCATCGTCGCCGGCGACAAGGACCTCGCGCAGATGGTCGGCGATCACGTGCGCATGCAAGACACCATGCGCGACGTCACCTACGACGCCGAGCTCGTGCGCAAGAAGTGGGGCGTCGCTCCGGGCCTGATCCCCGACCTGCTCGCGCTGATGGGCGACGACGTCGACAACATCCCCGGCGTGCCCGGCATCGGCCAAAAGGGCGCCGCCGCCCTGCTCGAGAAGTATGGCTCGCTCGACGGCATCCTCGCCCACCTCGACGATCTCAAGGGCAAGCAAAAGGCCGCGCTCGTCGAGCACACCGAGGCCGTCAAGCTGTACCGCCAGCTCACCACCGTCGACATCGACGCCGTCCTCGACGTCACCCTCGATGACCTCCGCCTCACGCCACCCGACCCGAAGCAGCTCGATGCCCTGTACCGCGAGCTCGAGTTCTATTCGCTGTTGACCGCCAGCGACGCGCGCCAGGGCGACGCGCCCGACATCGAGGTCGAGGTCCCCACGACGGTCGCGGCCGCCGATGGTGCCATGGCGGCCATGGCTGCCATCGCTGCCCTGCCGCCGGGCCAGGGTGTCGCCGTCACGCCGATCTACGAGCCGCCGGCGCGGGTCCACCACGCGTCTCTGGTCGGCGTCGCGCTGGCGACGGCCGGGCGCAAGCCGCTGTATCTCGCGTTTCGTGGCAGCGGCGCGCCGCTCGGAGATCCGGCGGTCGAGCTGCTGCGCGACGTCTTCGCCGACGAGTCGCGCCCGAAGTTCGTCCACGACGTGAAACAACTGGCGATCCTGTGCGCGCGCCACGGACTCACGCTCGGCGGCGAGATCGTCGACACGATGATCACCTCGTTCCTCGTCGATCCGGTCAAGTGCATCCCGCACGCGCTCGACCAGGTCGCCCGCGAGTACGTGCAACGGTCGATCCCCGCCGCCAAGTCCCTGCTCGGGGCCGGACAGTCCGCGCGGTCGCCCGGCGTGGTCGACATCGCCGCCGCAGCGACATACGCCGCCCAGCTCGCCGACGTGATCCTCGCGCTCGCGCCGGTGCTGCAAAAGCGGCTCGCGGAGGCCGGTCTGGTCGCACACTACAACGACCGCGAGCACCCCCTCGCCTACGTGCTCGCGCGCATGGAGCTCGCGGGGATCCGCGTCGACCGCGACGACCTCGCGCGCATGAGCGAGGAGTTTCACGCCCGCAAGGCCGAGATCGAGAAGCGGATCTACGCGCTCGCCGGTCACGAGTTCAACATCGGGTCGACCAGGCAGCTCGCCGACGTGTTGTTCGACGAGCTCAAGCTGCCGGTCATCAAGAAGAACAAGACCGGCTACTCGACCGACGCCGAGGTGCTCGAGCGCCTCGCCCCCAAACACCAGATCGCCCAGCAGGTGCTCGCGCAGCGCGAGCTGGCCAAGCTGATCAACACCTACACCGACGTGCTGCGCGAGGCGATCGCACCGGAGACCGGCAGGATCCACGCGACCTTGCAGCAGGCAGGCGGCGTGTCGGGCCGCCTGATCTCGACCGACCCCGACCTGCAACGCACGCCGATCCGCACCCCCGAGGGCCGCCGGATCCGCCGCGCCTTCGTGGCCCCGGAGGGCATGCGCCTGGTCTCGGCCGACTGGAGTCAGATCGAGCTGCGCGTGCTGGCTCACTTTAGCAAGGACCCACGCTTGCTCGAGGCATTCCGCGACAAGCTCGACCTGCACCGCCGCACCGCCGGCCTGCTGTTCCGCGTCGAGCCCGAGGCCGTCACCATCGAGCAGCGCAACGTCGGCAAGACCGTCAACTTCGCGACGATCTACGGACAGGGCGCGACCGCCCTCGGCCAGATCCTCGGCGTCCCCCGCAAGGACGCGCAGAGCTACATCGAGAAGTATTTCGAATACTACGCCGACGTCCGCCGCTGGCTCGACCGCACGATCGCCGCCGCCCACGAGACCGGCTTCGTGACGACCCTCCTTGGCCGCCGCCGCTTCATCCCGGAGCTGTCGATGCGCCAGGACAGCGACCGCGCCGCCGGCGAACGCATCGCCGCCAATACCCCGATCCAGGGGTCCGCCGCCGACCTGTGCAAGCTGGCGATGCTGCAGATCGACCGCCAGCTGCCCGCCGTGGCCCCGCACGCGCGCATGCTGTTGCAGGTGCACGACGAGCTGGTCTTCGAGGTCCCCGAGGCCGAGGTCGCGGCCACCACGACCCTGGTCCGCACCATCATGGAGAAGCCGTATCCGCTGGACGTACCGCTCGAGGTCAGCATCGGCGTCGGGGCCAGCTGGGGCGACGCCCACTGACCCGCCGCATCGCGCTCACATACATGGGCCCATGGGGACAGGTCCGTTCGCGCCGGTGGTCACGGCAGGGGTTCGCCGGGGCGATCGACGACCAGCTTGGTGAGTGACGGGCGGGGCGTGCCGGGCTGGGTGCCGAGCACGCGGTTGATGGCGAAGTTGGCGATGAAGAGGGTCATGAGGGTGGTCGGGGTCGCGCCGAAGACCACGCTCGAGGGGGCGTCGAGCAGGCCGCCCTGGGCGACGACCGTCTTCGTGCCGTTCGACGAGATCGAGACCAGCCGGTCCTGGCCGTTGACTGCGCACCACAGGGTGCCCTGGCGGTCGAAGGCGATGCCATCGACGCCGCCGAGCAGGGCATAATCGTTGACCCACACCTGGGGCGTACCCGCCTCGCCATCATCGACGGGGATCTTCACGATCGTGCCGCGGTCGAGGTTGCCGACATAGAGGTGCTCCTTGTGCCTGTCGAAGGCGATGCCGTCGACGCCGAAGGGCGCGACAATGAGGTATGGCGCGGCGTAGTTGGCCTCCAGCAGCGGGTCGGCGAGCCACACGTCCGGCACGCCGTCGGCGCCGATCTTCCAGATCAGGCCGAGGAAGGGGTCGGTGACGTAGAGGTCGCCCTCGTCGTCGAATGCGAGGTCGTTGGGGAAGCCGTTCGGGTCGAGGGTCGCGTAGGCGTCCACATCGACGCCGTCGGGCGAGATCTGCCAGATGAAGGCGACCGCGGGGTCGGGCGTGAAGCCGGCACTACCGGCATAGAGGTCGCCGTCGGGCCCGAACTTGAGGCCGGTCACGAAGCTGCCCGGCGGGACCGGAATGTTGGCGAAGGTGCTCAGCACACCCGCGGGCGTCACCTTGCCGACCGTCGTGCCCATCGACAGATAAATGTTGCCGGCGTGATCGGTGGTGATCGACTCCGGGAGCTGACCGATCGACGGGTCGAGCGCGACGACCTGGCTCGGCACCGTCGCCCCGGCCACTTGCGGCGCCATCACCATCACGACAGCGAATGCCATTTTACACGCACGATTCATCGACATGAAGTATCTCCTTCTCAACACACACAGGACGTCTCGAACCGCCGACGAACATCGTTCGCCAGGGCAGCGCAGCGATTGCACCTGACGTCATTATTATCGACGCGCTGTGCTGTCAAGCACATTCAATCACGCGCATCCACGCGACAGATCCGCCGGATCGGCCATCGACTCGCCCGATTAATATCTGCATACATTGGCGGTTCACCGCCCCTATGTACGCACCGGGAAAATACGAGGTCATCGATATCGTCGCGTGCGCCGCGTGACGTCTCGCGGGGGCGTCGCCACGACTCCACATCGCGTGTGCCATCCGCGCGTGCACGGACCACGCCCCCGCGGACACGCCCTGGTGTCCGTCATGGCGGCGGCGCTTCCCGCGTTGGCCAGCGTCGTTGCGCGGGGGCCCGACCGGGCCAACAGTTGCAGGATGCTCCCCCTGTGGTTGCAGGCCAGCCTCTGGAGACTCCTCGCCGGGTCGGCGTTGGTCCTCGGCGCGCTCGTCGGCTGCTTCGTGCGGGTGCCTCGGTGGGTGGTCGGGGCGATCATGGCGTTCGGCGCG
>JAYUXQ010000047.1:0-2280 GCA_043752905.1 Nannocystis sp.
CGCTCATCAGCCGCGAGACCTCCGAGCTGCGGTGGATGTCCTTGGCCATGCGGGCGAGGATACTCCGGGTCGACGGCCGATGTCGGGCGGGCCTCCGACCAACCCGACGGACCGGCGCGAAAGCGCGTCCTCACTGTCGACCCGAGCGCGGTCGCGGCCCGGCACCGTGCGGGCGTCTCGTGCGCGCTGGACGGACCGGTCCCTGGATGTTCCCATGGCTGCGATGCACCGCACCCAGTCTCCCCTGCCCTGGTTTTGTTGTCTCGCCCTCGTCGCGTGTGGTGACAGCGGCGGCCGCGACAGCGGGGTCACGGCGGCGACCAGCAGCCCGACCGCGGTCACGCTGACCAGCCCGAGCACCAGCGAGGACACGCAGCCGACGACTGGCGGCGGCGAGGCTGGCACCACGCAGACGCCGACGAGCACGGACACGGGTGACAGTTGCACCGCGGATCTATGTCCGGACGGCGAGTGCATCGCCGGCGCCTGCTGCCCGCTCGAGCTGGCGTGTACGAACCAGTGCTGCGGCGAGGGCCAGGTCTGCTCGTTCCAGCAGTGCGTGGTGCCCGGGGTCGAATGTATCGACGCCAGCGAGTGCCCGGCCGACAACTATTGTGAATACTCGCTCGGCGACCCGGGCATGATGGGCGGCGACCTGTGCCAGGGCGGCGCCCAGCCGGCGACCGGCAAGTGCCTGCCCTCCCCGCCCCAGTGCGCGCCGGGCATGGTGCCGGAGGGCGAGGATATCGACTGCCTGCCGCAATGCGAGGTCATCCCGCAAAAGAGCTTCGAGCCGGTGCTCAAGTACGCGTGGACCGGCGGCGACGTGATGATGCCGCCGATCGTCATTCAGCTGGACGACGACAACTGCGACCTGGTCGTCGACGAGCGAGACATCCCGGAGATCGTGTTTAGCTCGTTCGAGGGCGGGGACTACAACACCAATGGCACGCTGCGCGCGATCTCGGTCAAGGACGGCGCCTTTGTCGAGAAGTGGGCAGTCAAGCCCGCGGTCGATCCGATCTGGGGCGGCCGCGGCCTCGCTGGCGGCAACATCGACGGCCTGCCCGGCAACGAGGTCATCGCCTGCACGTCGACCCAGAAGGCCCGCGCCTACACGGCCGGGGGTGTCGAGCTATGGACCTCCGAGGCGGTCGGCTGCGACCAGCCCGCGCTCACCGACATCGATGGCGACGGTCAGGTCGAGGTCCTGCTCGAGGGCGCCGTGCTCGACGGCAAGACCGGCGCGATCGAGCTCAACTTCGACGCGATCGGCACCAGCTGGTGGCACAAGAAGGCGATCGCGGCCGACGCCGACGGCGACGGCGCGCTGGAGATCGTCACGCCCAGCCGGATCCTCGAGCAAGACGGCACCGTGCTGGTCGACACGGCCCTGGGCGGCACCTTCCCGGCGGTCGCCGACCTCGACCTCGACGGTCTACCCGAGGTGATCGCCGTCGACAACCTCCAAGGCACCGGCACCCACTTCCTCCACATCTGGCGCCACAAGGCCGCCCTCCCCGGCCAGTTCGAGGTCCTTCGCCAGGGCCTCGACCTCAACAATGGCCTGCTGACCACGACAGTGTGTGGCGCCGAGTTCGAGTACGGCGGTGGCCCGCCGACCGTCGCCGATTTCGATGGCGACGGCACCCCCGACGTCGGGGTCGCCGGCGCGATCGGCTACATCGTCTTTAGCGGGGCGAAGCTCATGGACCCCAACGTCGCCCCGGCCGCGACCGTGCTGTGGTTCCAGCCGACCCAGGACTGCTCGTCGGCGTTCACTGGCTCGTCCGTCTTCGACTTCGACGGCAACGGCAAGGCCGAGGTCGTCTACGCCGACGAGCTCTACATGCGGATCTACGACGGCACCACCGGCGAGATCCTCACCCAGGTATGTAACACATCCGGTACCCTGCACGAGTATCCGCTGGTCGCCGACATCGACGGTGACAGCCAGGCCGACATCATCGTCACCTCCAACAGCTACTCGAGCCTGACCTGCCCGGTCGAGATGGCCAAGACCCAGGGCGTCCGCGTGTTCGGCGACACCAAGGGCCAGTGGGTCCGCACGCGCCGGGTGTGGAACCAGCACGCGTATCATGTGACGAACGTGGCAGAGGACGGCTCGATCCCCGCCTCCGAGCTCAGCAACTGGACCGTGCCGCGGCTCAACAACTTCCGCCAGAACGTGCAACCAGAAGGTGAGTTTGCCGCGCCCGACCTGGTCGTCTCGGGCGTCTCCCAGTGCTTCGACGGCCTCGACGTCGCCGCCCGCGTGCG
>JAYUXQ010000048.1:0-5765 GCA_043752905.1 Nannocystis sp.
GCGCCCGCGCCTTCTTCGGCCACCGCGTCGAGAGCATGCTCAAGAACGCACCTGCCCGGTCGTCGCCCTCGGCGCCGGCCACGGCAACAACGCCGCGACCTCGGCGTGCCCGTCCCCATACTTTGCCCACCATCGTCGCGGTCCTGCGAGCCGTGCCACGCACCGGCCGCCAGGAGTCCGCGGGACGGCGTTCCAGCGGCTACTTGAGCGGACCCTCGCACCGAGCGATGCTTCACAGCGAAGGCCCGTCGCGGCTCTCCCTGACATGACCCTTACCTTACTCGCATCCCTCACCTTCGGTCTGCTGCAGGCCGCTCCCGTTCAACCGGCGCGCACACAGTCTTCGGCCACGTCCACGACGGGCACACCCGCACCGGCGCCCCCCGTACCGGCGACGCCCGCTCCGACGAGCCCCTACCCGACGACCCGCGAGCCGGCGACGACCGGCGACTCCTTCACCGCGCCGGCCGAGCCCGCCCCGCCCCCCACGCAGGCCGCCCCCGCCGGCATCCTGTACATGCAGGATGCGGCGCCGGTGGTGACGGCGCCGGACCCCGTCGTGGTCCAGCAGACCGAGACGTTGAAGTATCGCCGGCTCGTGTTCTCCAACTTCTACACGCTCAACTTTGGCATGTACCCGATCCCCTCGGGCGAGGTCTCGCTGTTCCTCGGCACCAACTTGCGCCCGCGCAAGAGCGTGTTCGGGACCGACTGGAACACCGCGATCGGCTACCAGCTGACGATGAGCGTCGGCTACGCGGACTTCTGGTACAGCGAGGCCCAGCCGATCCAGGACCGCCTCAGCACCAACAATTTCTTCCAGCCCGACCCGATCTTCTTTCATCGCCACGCGCTGATGGCCCAGGGTTACGGCGGCCGTAAGGGCCGCCTCTTCTACGCGATGGGCGGCGGCGCCGTCATGTGGCAGACCCTGCTGATCGGCGTCGAGGGCGAGGGCAAGCTCGGCTACATCTTCTCGACCCGCGAGAACTCGCGCACGAAGGGGATCGTCGGCGGCCAGCTGCGCTTTGGCGGCCCCTTCGACAACTTCCCGCTCCCGCAGTTCGGCGCGTTCATCGGCTTCATGGTGTTCTAGCGCCCCGCGCTTACCAACCCGACCGATCGCGTGCTACGGACGAGGTCGCATGCAGATCACCACGCTCCTCGACAGCCTGTTCGCGACCCTCCGGCACTGGTTCGAGACGTTCGGCGAGCTGCTCCCCAACCTCGCCGTCGCCCTCGTGGTGCTGCTGGTGTTCGGCTATGGCAGCCGCCACATCGGCCGTGTCACCCGAAAGTTGATGCGGCGGGTCACCACCCACGCGACCCTGAGCGACCTGCTCGGCACGATCGCCCGCGTCGCCACCCTCGTGTGCGGCCTGCTGATCGCCCTCGGCCTGCTTCGGCTCGACAAGACCGTCACCTCGCTGCTCGCCGGCGTCGGCGTCGTCGGCCTCGCTCTCGGCTTCGCGTTCCAGGACATCGCCGCCAACTTCATGTCCGGCTTCATCATGGCCCTGCGCCCCCCCTTCGGGAAGGGCGACCTCGTCGAGACCGGCGGCCAGACCGGCACGATCGAACGCATCGAGCTCCGCGCGACCCTCCTGACCACCCTCCAAGGCCTCAGCGTCATCATCCCCAACAAGGATGTGTTCCAGAACCCCATCGTCAACTATACCCGCACCGGCGACCGACGCATGGACCTGCTCGTCGGCGTCGAACACAGCGCCCCCCTCGAGCTGGTCCAGAGCCTCGCCATGACGGCCGCCCGCGCGCTGGAGAACCGCAACCAGGCGCGCGAACCCGAGGTGTTCTTCACCGAATTCATCGAGGACTCCGTGCTGGTCAGCGTGCGCGTATGGCTGTCCTCGGCCGACGAGCGCACCTTCCTCGACGCGCGCTCGACCGCGATCGTGGGATTGAAGCAGGCCTTCGATGCCCATGACATCGCCATCTTCCTCCCGGGGGGCGAACGCGGGGCCGATGACCGTGATGCCCGGAAGGCTCGCGCGAACAAGCCGGCCCGCAAGCGCTGAGGCGCTCGCTCTCCCGCGCGGGCCGGCACACGTCCCACGCAGGCCAGCGACGAGAGCCAGGGTCAGAAGCGCAGGCGGAGCCCGCCGGTCCAGCCACCGCCTTGCGTCCGCCCGACCGACGGCGTGAGGCGGCTGGCGAGGTTGTCTTTATAAATGGCGTCGCGAAACGCGCGACGCTTGCGGGTACCCGAGACGAGCAACGCGATGCCACCACCGGCCATCAGCAGGCCCGGGATCAGCTGGGGTCCCCACAGGACGGCGGACGACGGTGCGAGGGACACGAACACGAGCCCCGAGATCGTCAGCGGCCCGCCGATGGCCACGAGCACGCCACCACCGGCGAGCTGCGGCATGCCGTCGGGCAGCAGCGGCCCCTCCCTGCGCGGGCGCTCGACCTTGCCGCGGACCTCCGTGATCTGCGACTTCGGGATCATGGCGATCTTTCCGTCGCGGGCGTCGTCGACCATCATCACGAAGTCGCCTTCGACGCCGATGAGCATCCCCGTCATCATGCGACCAGCCGCGAACACGACCGCCTCGTGGCCACGCATCGCAACGAGGATAGATTGCAGGTTGGGCACGCCGGGTGGCGTCGCGGTCGGAGCGGCCGCGGGCCGCGGGACCGCAGGCGTGGGCGGCGTGACGACCACCGGCGCCGGTACAGGCGCGGGCGATGGGGGCACGACCACGGGGGCTGGCTGGCGCACGCTCGCGGCCTGGGCCGCCGCGATGTCCGGCATGAACATCGGGATGCACGCCGCCAGCACCAGCGCAGCGCCGGTCCGAGAGGTCCGTCGCTGCGGCCACGCGAAGTGCCCATGCGCGTGACCGTCGAGCACGAAGTCGCCCGCGTCCGGCGTCTCGATCACGGGCGAGGCATGCGACGTGGTCACGGTCGTCGAGATCGCGGGGATCGGGCAATGCCGCTGGCGCACGAACACCGGCGCCTGCGCCCGGGCCGGCTCATCGTCCACCAGGCGCAGCTGCGAGGCGACGATGCTGGCAGCCAGCAGGTCCCCGAGCGGCGAGGTGTCGTCGTGGTCCGCCTGCTGCTCGCGCAACAGTGCGTGGTCGACCGCAGCAAAGGCCGCGAGATCGGGCCGCGAGAGCGAGGTCTCCGCCTCCGTGAAGCGCAACGCGAGGTCCATGCCTCCACAGTGCCCCAGGCGCGCCGTGGCCGTCAACCCGGGTCCTGGTCGGTACGCAGGGCCGTCAGCGCCGCGGACTTGACCGCCGCGTTATGTTCGATCAGCCGCGGGCGCAGCTCGCGGTCGACGGCGTTGAGGCGGTCGACGAAGGCCTGCGCGAGCGGCTTGCCGCGATGCACGAGGTCGTACAGCTCGTCGAACACCGCGATGTGCTGCGACTCCACGCCGACCTCGTCGACCTCGCCGACCTCGTCGACCTCGTCGACCTCGCGGTCGTCGCGGTCGTCGCGGTCGACGACGCCGGCGTGGTGGGCGGCCCCCCGGTCACGATCGACCACCGCGCAGGCCCGCTTCGCGTCCCCGACCCCGAGCCACTGGACCACCGCGTGGATCGCCGGCTCGGGATCCGCCAGCAGGCTCTCGTAGGACAGCACGTGCGAGGCGTAGCGGCGGGTCGCTATGTCGCGGATCAGCGCGAAGTTTTCCGACCACCACTCGAGCCCCGGCGGCAGCGGGCGCGCGTCTTCCTGGTCCGTGCCCGCGGCCGCGCGGACCAGCGCCCGCATGCGCTCACGCGAGCGCGCGAAGGCCCGCCATGGGCGCATCGTGGCGATCACGCGGTCGAGGAACGCGATGTCGCTGCGCACCAGCCCCGGGATGAACACCTTGACCGCGTGGTGGATCGTCTGGTCGGGGAACAGGAACACGCCGCTGACCGGGTGCGGGTTGGTCCGAAAGTAAATGCCCGCGACCAGCTCCGACTCATAAAAACCGTCCGGGTTGGCGGCGCTCAGGTGCTCGCCCCAGTGCCGCGGAAATTTCTCCCCGATCACCTCGAGCCCCGCTGCCGCGAGGATCTGCATCCACATCGATGTCCCGGAGCGCTTGGTACCTGTGACGATGATCATGGGGCCGGGCCCACGGTAGCACGCTCAGGCGGCCGTCACGCGGACCCGTGGCGGCGTCGCGAGCACTTTCAGGCGTGGATGCCGGTGAGGCCACGGCGGCGATGGACCGCCCGCTCGAGCGCGCCGAACACCAGGCCATCGATCATCACGCCGAGCATCATCACGACGATCATCCACGCGAGCAGGCCCTCGGCGTCGCTGAGCTCGCGCGAGTACTGGAGGCGCACGCCGATCGACGGGGCGTGGCCGATGATGACGAGCAGCTCGCCGGCCATGAGGCTGCGCCACGCGAACGCCCAGCCCTGCTTGAGGCCGGTCAGGAACCCCGGCAGCGCGGCCGGCAGGATGATGTGACGATAGAGGCCGAGGCCGCGGGCGCCGAGCACCCGGCCGGCGCGGACCAGCAGCGGCGGCACCTGATCGAAGCTGTGCAGCAGACCATTGGCGATCGACGGCGCCGCGCCGAGCACGACGACCGCGAGGATCGCCGCCTCGCTGAGCTGGAACAGCAAGATCGCCAGCGGGAACCATGCCACCGAGGGCATCGTCTGCAGGCCGGTGAGCAGCGAGCCCGCCGCGGTGCGCAGCACCGCGACGCGGGCCATCGCCAGGCCGATCACCACGCCGACGACCAGCGCGATCGCGTAGCCGAGCACGGCGCGCTTCATCGTGATCGCGGCGGCGACCAGCACCTCGCCCGAGGCGATGTCGGTGGCGAGCCGACCGAGCACCGCGCCGGGCCCCGGAAGTACATAGTCGGGCCGCCAGCCGCTGAGCACCACCAGCTCCCAGATCGCCAGCGCCATACCGACGGCCGCCAGCTTGGGCCACACCACCGACCATGCGGCGCCGATCCGCGAGCGCTCGGGGCCGGCGGCCTGCGTCTCGAAGCTGTCCACCGGGACAGGTGCGCGCGGCTCCGGGGTCGCCACCGCCCGCAGGGAGGCGCGGATATGGCTGTCCTCGTGAGCCTCCGCCTCGCCGTCGATCGCGTGCAGGTGGGCGCGCACCGGGCCGGGCCCGGTCAATGTCTCAGGCGTGAGCGGCACTTCGCGCGGCCTCGTGCAGGCGGTCGGTGATCTCACGCGCGGTGGCGGCGACCTCGGGCGACTCGATCCGGCGCGGACGCGGGATGTCGATCGCGTACTCGGCCAGCAGCCGGCCCGGGCGGCTCGACAGCAGCACGACGCGGTCGCCGAGGCGCACCGCCTCGCGCACGTTGTGGGTCACGAACACGACCGTCAGGCCCGTCTGCTGCCACAACGTCTCGAGCTCGCAGTGCAGGTGGTCGCGCATCATCGCGTCGAGCGCCGCGAATGGCTCGTCCATCAACAGCACGTTGGCCCGCTGGGCCAGCGCCCGCGCCAGCGCGACCCGCTGCTTCATGCCGCCCGACAGCTCGTGCGGCCGGCGGCGGCCGAACTTCTCGAGGTGCACCATCGCCAGCAACTCGGCGACCCGCTGCTTGCGCTGGCCTCGCGGCACGCCCTGCATCTGCAGCGGGAACGCGACGTTCTCCTCGACCGTCAGCCACGGGAACAGCGCGGACTCCTGGAACATCAGCGCCGGACGGCCGCCCTGCACCTGCACCTTGCCGGCCGACGGCGTGTCGAGCCCGGCCACCAGGTTGAGCATCGTCGACTTGCCGCAGCCCGACGCCCCGACCACGCACA
>JAYUXQ010000049.1:0-5763 GCA_043752905.1 Nannocystis sp.
GGGTTCGGCGCCGGCTTCGTCGGCGCGGCGACGTTCGGCCGCGCCGCCGCCGGCATCACCCGCGGCCTGCTCAGCGTCGCCGGCCGGGCCCCGGTCGCCCTGGGGGCCAAGACCTCGATCGCCATCAGCGTCGGCAGCGGCGCGGGCGCGGGGATGATCAGCGGAGGCGTAAGCGGCGGGCTCGCCGGAGCTGCCGGAGGCGCCTATGCAGGCATGCGTGGCGGCGGCGACCCATGGGAGCTCGCCGGCTCGGGCGCAGCACGCGAGGGCATCGCTGGGATGGCAGCGGGTCTTGTGGGGGGCGCGCTGTTCCAGGGCAGCCTCCGCGCGGGCGTGCTACCGAAAGGCACGTGGGCATCTTTGAGGCGCGAGATAGGCGGCAAGAAGCCGATTCAGACATTCACGCGAGCTGCCGCGAGCCCATACGGGTTGGGCGGAGCGGGCATTGGCTACGCCGCGTCGTTCGCTGGAGCGGCAGCCGGAGAGTTCTGGTCCAGCGGCGACGAGTCTCGGGCACTTTCCGCAGGACGTGAGGCCGGTCTGCCCGGCGCTGTATTCGGCCTCGCCTTCGGTGGACTATACCCTGCCGGTCTGCAATATTGGCGGCTCAGGCTCAGCCCTGGTGCGGCCGGAAGTCTGAATGAATCGCACCGGCTCTTTCAGGGTACCCATCATCAGCGCAACTGGGCGCAGTACCCCGAATTCGCGTCGGCTTCGTTCCCCCGAACGTCTGGGTTCGATCGCGTCACTGCTCTTTTCACTCGAGGTAATGTCGCCGGAGAAGGGTCGCTGTACCGTCACGGCGCCAGCCCTCTCAA
This sequence comes from Nannocystis sp., assembly GCA_043752905.1. GTDB lineage: Bacteria > Myxococcota_A > Polyangia > Nannocystales > Nannocystaceae > Nannocystis. The sequence continues at coordinate 819 of JAYUXQ010000049.1, forward strand.
TCACGCAGCCATGCACGGTCAATGGCAATTCGGGCAGCCCGGGAGTCCTTCAGCGTGGCGAAGCTGGTCCACGCACGGACCATGGACGCCAGAATGGAATGTAACATATTCAGGCATCGGCGCCCTACCGACCAATCACACGCTGAAAAAGGACCAATGATCTCGCACGTCCGTCGTCTCTTCCGCCGGCCTCCGCCGTCCCTGGTTCCGAGCCCTGTCCCCTGGGTCGATGATCTTGTGTGGGCCGTTTGGTCCAGAAGGCCGGCGGAATCGTCCGTGACACCGATCTGGGAGCCTCAACTGCGAGAGGTCTCCGCCGAGGACCGCAGCCGCGCGGCAAACGCGACCCCGAGCGGGACGCCCAGCCCACGCGGCACGCTTGAACAGCATGCGCAATTACTACAGTCGACGCCGCGGGTTGCTGACGGGATGTTGAGACCCTACTGGCCTGTATGCTGTGAGTCGCTCGCCACACTGATCAACGCAGAGGGCGCTGGCCGCCCCCTGGCCGACATCGAATCCGCCGCTGGTCCATTGGACACATCCCACCTCGAGGCCGACCTTACCGAGGACTGGACACCGACCTCACCGCAGCAATTCGCGGAGGTCGTCCACGCGGGCTACCGGGAGGAACTCGCCCTCATGCGCCGCGACGGCGGGCTCGGCGACGGCTTCAACGTCTTTCAATGCCGCCGCTGCGGACGGGTCTACATCGCCTCGTGCGAGACATGAACCCGTCCCTGCCGCCGAGTGGCCGGCTATCTCGCGGCCTGGACGCCCGTCACGTCCATCCGCCAGCCGGTCTCAGAATTCCCTGGCCCGTAGCGGCTGGGGAAGAACTCCATCGTGTAGGTCGCCCAACGGTCGCAGCCGTTGACGCCGACTTGCTTGGGCATGTCCGCACCAGCATCGTCGTGAACCGCGAGGATCGTGTACTTGAGCTCGGGTCCGGGGCACCCGAGGTCGTACACGGCTCGACGCTCCAGTTTGCCCAGGAGTTCTTCGGTCTTCGCTTTCTCCAGGGTGAAGCCATCCATCTCGATGGCCTGTCCGGCCGCACAGCCAACGCCAAGAAACAAGGAGCACGCAATGATGATAGCGATTCTCATGAACGACCTCCCTGGTCGGTCGCGCTTCGGCGACCCTTCCCATCTAGATCTACCTACTTTCACACGTGAGGTCAATGGGGTCGCGAGAGCCGTACCGACCTCGCCGGGTCGAGCGTCCTTGGCACGCCGACAGAGACCTGATAGCGTCCCCGCCATGGGTCTCCCGCAAAAAATCCTGCTGCTCGGGCTCCTGAGCGCTGCCTGCGGCGAGCCGTCTGGCCAAGCCCCCACCACGACCGGAATTACGACCGTCATGCTCACCATGTCGAGTTCAACGGGCTCGAGCTCGGAGAGCTCGACGGACTCGAGCTCGGAGGGCCCGACGAGCGCATCCGGTGGCACCGAGTCGGCGTCGAGCGCCTCTGGCACCTCCACCGTGGGCGAGCCGGACCTGCCGGGGCTAGACACCTCCGGACCGGTGAAGGGCTGCGGCAAGATCGACATCCTATTCGTGATCAACGACGCGGGCCGCATCGACAGTTGGCCCGAGATCGCAGTGGACAGCCATGCGGACGCGTTGAGCATTAGAAACGGCACCGGCGCGTTCATCGCCGCGATGCAAGAGCAGGCCGCCGGGTACGACCTGCACGTGATGGCGGTCAAGGGCGACCCGGAATGGCGCGGCACCTTCGGGAAGTCGAACTGTTGCGTCAACGCGAAGCCATGCGACGCATATGGGCCGTTCCCTTGTGATCCGTTCCCAGACTACGTCACGGAATGCGACTACGCGCTCGGCGCGGGTGTGCGCTACCCGGCGGGGTACATGGCCAGCAACCGCGACTGCGAAATCGCCGACGATCGCCGCTATATCACCGCGGAGCAGCCCGACTTCTCAGCGGCCGCAGAGTGCATCCTGAATGTGGGGCAGACGGGCGGCAAACAGAAATACCTCGGCGCCATGGTCCAGGCAGTCGGCCCCGCCCTCAACGCGCCGGATAGCTGCAACGCAGGCTTCTTGCGCCCGGACGCGATGCTCGTGGTCGTGGTCCTGTCCGACTACCCGGACCTCGATTCACCAGGCACCCCGGAGGGCCTGGCCGCGAGCCTGATCGCCGCCAAGGGCGGATACACGGACGGGATCGTGGTCGTGGGGATCCTGGGCTCCGTGCAATCGACGCCGCCCGAAGCAGGCTGCTACGACGACCCCGAAGACCGTACGCGAAAGTTCGTCGAGGGCTTCCCGAACCACGTGCTCGGTTCATTTTGCTCCGAATATATCGGCGCCAACCTCGTCGCTGCGCTCGATGTGATCCAGGCGGCTTGCGGGGAGTTCGTCCGGCCCGGATGATCCACGTCCAGTCGCCCTTGGCACCGGCTGCCCACCCTGGTACCCTCAGCGTCGTGAAACTCGCCCGCATGGTTCTGGTCGCTGGGCTGCTCGCCGCGGGGTGCGGTGAACCAGGCGCCGAGGTCGGCACGACGACGACGGGGATCACGACGGTGCAGCCGGGTTCAACCGGTCCGGCGGGCTCGTCGGGCTCGTCCGGCTCGTCCGGTCAGTTCCCGGATAGCTCTACGAGCGGGGCCGTCGACACCTCGACAGGGTCGGCCCCGCCCGACCTGCCCGGGTTCGAGACGCTCGGCCCGGTGCAGGGCTGCGGCAAGATCGACATCCTGTTCGTGATCACGGATGGGGGCTCCCTCGACAAAGAAGATGACAAGATCCGATTGGCGGCCGAGGCGAAGCTCGTCCGGGACGGCGGTAACGGCTTCATCGCGGCCATGCAGGAGCAGGCCGCAGAATACGACCTGCAGGTGATGGTGATCAAGGGCGACCCGGAGTGGCCGAGCACGAACGGCCCAGAGAGCTGTTGCGGCGGCCAGCCGGACAAGCCCTGCGATGTCCTCGGGCCGTATCCCTGTGGTGGGGACTGGCCGGAGTTCACGCAGTGTGACCGCACCCTGGGTGCGGGGCTGCGCTACCCGACCGGGTACATGGCCAGCAACCGCGACTGCCAACTCGCCGATGGTCATCGCTACATCACCGAGGCCCAGGACGACTTTCCCACCGCCTTTGATTGCATCCTCAACGTCGGCCGGTCGGGCGCGGCGCAGCGGACCCTTGGAGGCATGGTCAAGGCGGTCGGCCCCACGCTCAACGGCCCGGAGGGCTGTAACGCCGGCTTCGTGCGCCCTGACGCGATGCTCGTGGTCGTCCTGATATCCGACGAGGAAGACCTCAATTCGCCGGGGACCCCCGAGGGGCTGGCTGCGAGTCTGATCGCGGCCAAGGCCGGGTACACGGACGGCATCGTCGTCGTCGGCCTCCTCAACAGCGTCGGTTATGATGGCAGCGACTATTGCGGCGATGCCCCCTGGGAACGTGATCGCATGTTCGTCGAGGGGTTCCCCAATCACGTGATCGGCTCGTACTGCGCCCCGGATCTCGGCGCCGAGCTGTCCGAGGCGATCGGGGTGATCCAGAGCGCCTGCGAGAAATTCGTACCGCCGGGATGATCAGTTGAAGGCGCGCATCCAGGCCCGGCGCACCGGTACCAGCTGGCCATCCTGCAAGGCCCCCACCGTCTCGAAGCCGACCACAAGGATCTGGTCCAGCGCGTTGGCACGCACGCGCCGCGGCTCATCGAAGCTTCCGTAGGACCCCTTGAAGACGACCAGCGGGTCCTCCGGGTATCGCCGGAGCCAGATGTCGTGATCCTCGGCTCCGCTCGTGACCGACGCAGCCACGACGACGGTGCCGTCCCCGAGATGCGTGACGCCGAAGCCCGCGTTGTCGCCCACCTTGGGCTCGGTCTCGATGTTCATGCCACCCACCAGATATCCCTGCGTGTCGACCGTCAAATTCATCACCTGACGCGAGTCCAACGCGGCCTTCTTCCACCACCCGGTGAGCTGGAGGTTGCCCTCGGAGTCGACCGCGCCGTCCAGCGCGCCAGCGCCTTCTTGCGACACAATCGGCGACCTGAACGGCCAGCCATCCACCGTGACGACCGAATGCTGGGCATCGAGCTTGACCGCGGCGGCATGCGCACTGCCCTTTTTCGTGAGCGTACCCACCAGCGTGACCGTGCCATCGAGGTTCTCGACGATCGCGGAGGCGACGTCGAACTGCCCAGGGTCGCCGTAGGTCGAGCCGACCGACGTGCTGAGCTGACTCTTGCCCGGCGTATAGTTGAAGAGCTGGTGCGTCATGTCGACATCGTTGGCAGCGACGATCTGGTGGCCCGCTACCTCGAACTGCCCGTATTTGTTGATGAGGATGTCGTTGCCCCAGGCGCCCGTGAGGGCGTCGTTCGACTCGGCGAGGAGCGGCTCGACCTCGGTCTCGTCAATCAGGCCGACCCACAGGCTCGGCCACAGGCCGGTGGTGCCGAAGCCTCCAGTGAGCACGGCGCGGTGGCCATCTTCCGAGGCGACCGCGATGCCGCTGCAGCCGCCAGTGTGGTCCTTGCCGCGGGAGATCAGCTTGGTGAACAATTCCTCGCCGGAGGCGCTATAGTGGGCGACCCAGACCGCGGGGGTGCCGACCGGATGGTCGGCGTAGCCGCAGACCCACCAGGAGCCGTCGGGCGCGGCGGCGGCGTCGGCAGCCTCGGCGCTGCCCTTGTGCTCCGCGTAGACCTGTGACCACGCCACCGAGCCCGGCGCCGGGAGGGCCACGGAGATCTCCTCGCCCTTCGACACGACATTGCCGGCCGTGTCCATGCACTCGACGGCGAGGATGTGGTCGCCGGCCTGGTCCTGCGACTTCACGAGCCACTTCGCCACGAACGGCGGCTCGGTCACGGAGGCGAGCACCTCGCCGTCGACGAGGAAGCGGAGCAGGGCGACCCCCACGTCATCGGTGCAGTCGGCGCTGAGCTCGATGAAGCCGG
>JAYUXQ010000050.1:0-2276 GCA_043752905.1 Nannocystis sp.
TTCCACAGCATTCTCGCATTGGATCCTGGAGAGCCACCCACCATCCACAGCTGGGGGTTTACAGGCCGGGCCGGCCTGTGGATCCAGTGCGCGGGTCGGCCGGGTCGGCCGGGTCGCCGCGCGCGCTCGTGACAGCCCGGACCCGGCGGTGTCGACCTCGCGCCGACGCCTCCCCGGTCGCCGGCTCAGCCCCGGGGCAGCATCTTCGTCGAGTGGCGACCGATCACGAAGCTGGCGCCGAAGGTGAACTCGCCGCTGTGCGCCCAGTCCTGGCCGCCGGCCGTGCCCCTGGCGAAGTTGGGGGAGATGACGTCGCGGCCGTCGATGCGCAGGACGACCTTCTCGGTCAGGTAGTACTTGAGGCCGCCGCCGACGTGCAGGGTGCCGTCGACGTTGCTGCCGAGGCCCTTGGCCGGCGACGTGACGCCGAGGACGCCGCCGCCGCCGACGACGAACAGGGCCAGGCGGGTCGGCATCTGGAGGACGAGGTGGCCGCGCACGGCGAACAGCGTGGCGCTGTAGCCACCGTTGCCCTGGAGTTTGGTCGGGACGACCCCGCCCTCGACCTCGATGCCGACGAAGCGCAGCGGCAGGTAGGCCAGGCGCACGCCGACATCGAAGCCGGTCTTGATCGGCTTGGCGGTCTTGGTGACGCCGTCGGCGTAGAGGCCGTGGTCCGCGGCCGGGAAGAACGCGCCGAGGTAGCCGCCGATCTCGAGGATGTGCTTCTCCGTGCGCCAGCTGGGCCTCGGCTTGCTGGCGTCCCCGGCGTGGGCGACGCTGGGGGCCGCCGTGTGCAGGGCCGCGGCGGACACGAGCACGAGGGCGAGGAGCGGGGCGAGACTCTGAAGTGGCGGGCGGCGCGACATGCGGTCTCCGAACAAGACTGCCAAGGAGTACCGCGAACCCGGTGAAAAGACGAGCCCTCACGAAGCGGGCGGCGCCGCGACGGCGTACACCACCTCGCCCGGTCCGGTGGGCGCCTGGGGGTTTTGCGTGCGCTCGTGGAACTCCAGCGCTCCGTCCCGGTGGACGACCACCGCGGTCGAGCTACAGGTCCCGTAGGCCGGGCTGGCGATGAACAGCGGCGACAGCAGGCGCTCCATCGTCCGTCCGACGCCAGTGTCCGGCAGCTCCGCGTCGGCCGCGGGCGATCGATCCTCGAGCAGGTCCAGCAGCGCCGGTGTGTCCGCCCCGCCGGAGACGAGCGCCGCCAGACGCTCGCGGCCCCGCAGCACCTTGGGCCACGGAGCATCGAGCGCCGCGTTCGACACCCCGTACACGCCGGGCCCGAGGGCCCGCGCCGGACCTGCCCGATTGGACAGGTACCACAGCGAGCGCGCGTCGCCGACGACGAGGTTGAAGCCCGCGTAGTCCGCCGGGCGCAGGCTCGCCAGGTACGCCGCCGGCGCGTCACGACCGAGCAGGAAGTCCGCGACGAGGCGCCCGCGCGAGGGCGCGTGCGGCGGGGTCGACACGCCTGGCTCGCGCACGTTGGTCAGCGCCGCGAACCGACCGTCGCGCGTGACCCCGAGCCAGGTCCCGCCGGCCTGGAGATCTCGACCGGCGAGCAGCTGCGGGGCGTCGGCCCAGAACGCAGCCGCCGCGGTCGCGCGCCCGTAGAACTCGTCACGGTTGGCCGCGACCACCAGCATCCGCGACGGGTCGACCTGCCAGGCGAACAACAGCGTGCACACGCGCTAACCCCCGGCGACCCTCGCATCAGCCCCCGGCGACCATCGCCTCGACCGCGCGACGCGTGTACACGCGCAACATCTCCCTGCGGTACGCCGCCTCGTAGGGCACGTTCTCCAGCGGCTTGCACTGGGCATAGGTCGCCTCGCTGACGATGCGTGCGACCGCCACGTCCGACAGCTTCTTGCCGAGCACCTCGTCGAGCCTGGTGACCACGCGCGGCTTGGAGCCGAGCACGCCGCAGACCACGTACACGCCGGTGACCTCGGCGTGCGCGCTGTCGCTGGCGAGGTCGAAGCGCAGCGCGACCGAGAGCAGCGGGTAGTCGATGCTCTTGCGCACCGACCACTTGACGTACTTCGTGCGCCGCGGCCCCGTCGGCAGCGGGATGCGCAGCTCGACCGTCATCTCACCCGGTTTGGCGAGCGTGTGGGCGATGCCGTCGGCGGTGTAATACTCCTCCAACTTGAGCTCGCGGCGGCCATCCGGGCCGACGAGCACGATGCTCGCGCCGAGCCCGATCAGCACCGGCACATTGTCACTGCTCATCGCTGCCACGCAGTTGCGGCCCTTGGGGACCA
>JAYUXQ010000051.1:0-5746 GCA_043752905.1 Nannocystis sp.
GTCCACAGCCGCAAGCACATCTTCGGCTACAAGGCGATCGCGCTGTCCTCGGTCGCCATCGCCGTCATCTCCTTCCTCGTGTGGGGTCACCACCTGTTCGTCTCGGGCCAGTCCGAGCTGGTCGGCATCCTCTTCAGCTTCCTGACCTTCGCGGTCGGCGTGCCGACGGCGATCAAAGTGTTCTCGTGGATCGCCACCCTCTACAAGGGCAGCATCGTCTACAACACCTCGATGTGGTACGCGATGGCCTTCCTGTGGACCTTCACGGTCGGCGGCCTCACCGGCCTCCCGCTGTCCACCCTGGCGATCGATGTCCACCTCCACGACACCTACTTCGTGGTCGCGCACTTCCACTACGTCATGGTCGGCGGCACCGTGGTCGCCTTCATCGGCGGCATCCACCACTGGTGGCCCAAGTTCACCGGCAAGATGTTCAACGAGACCTGCGGCAAGGTCGGCGCCCTCCTGGTGTTCGTCGGCTTCAACGTCACCTTCCTGACCCAGTTCTTCCTCGGTCACCAGGGCATGCCGCGCCGCTACTACGCCTACCTGCCCGAGTACCAGCTGATGCACCAGATCTCGACGGTCGGCTCGTGGATGCTCGCCGTCGGTCTGTTCTGGACGCTCGGCTACCTGGTCGCCTCGCTGTTCAACGGCAAGAAGGCGCCCGCAAACCCGTGGGGTGGCGTCTCCCTCGAGTGGCACACCCAGAGCCCCCCGATCGAGCACAACTTCCACGAAACCCCGCACGTCCACGGCAGCCCGTACGACTTCCCCGAGATCGACAAGTCGGCCGGCTACCACCCTGGCGCCTGAGACTGGTCATCTGAACACGAGCCCACCCCACACCACGGGTAGCACACCATGAGTACACACGTTCACGCCCACGGGGACGACGAGCACAACCCGCATCTCGCCCATCACTTCGACACGATGGGCCAGCAGGCGGGCGCGGCCAAACTGGGGATGTGGCTGTTCCTCGCCACCGAGATCCTGATGTTTAGCGGGCTCTTCCTCGCCTACTTCATCACCCGGATGTTCTATCCGGAGATGGTGCTGGAGGCCCACGAGCACCTGAGCAAGCTGCACGGCGGCATCAACACCCTCGTCCTGCTCAGCTCGTCGTACACCATGGCGATGTGCGTCCGCTCGGCCCAGACCAGCGACACCCGCGGCCTTCAGCGCTGGCTGTTGCTGACCATGGGCTGCGGCCTCATCTTCATGGGCGTCAAGTACCTCGAGTACAGCGCCAAGTTCGAGCACGGCATGCTGCCGGGCAAGTACTACTCGGCGCACCTTCACGGGTACGAGATCGAGGGTCTGCCGCACATCTTCTTCGCGGTCTACTTCATGATGACCGGCCTGCACGGCTTGCACGTGCTCATCGGCCTCGCCGTCATGACCTGGATCTACATCCGGGCGGGTCGCGGTGACTTTAGCGCCTCGAACTACGCGGCGGTCGAGAACACGGGCCTGTACTGGCACCTCGTCGACCTCGTGTGGATCTTCCTGTTCCCCCTGCTTTATCTCGTGAAGTGACCGGAGGTGATGTCATGAGCAAGGTCTATCTCAACGGACAACCGGTCGAAAACCCGCACGAGGTCCACGAGCACGTCTCGCCGGTCAGCTCGTACAACAAGATCATCGCCATCCTGTTCGGGCTGACGGGCCTGACCTACGCCGTGTCCTTCGCGGACCTCGGCGCGGCCAGCCTGACGGTTGCGATGCTGGTCGCCCTCGTCAAGGCGACCCTGGTCGTCGCCTACTTCATGCACCTGAAGTACGACGACAAGTACCACCTGTTCGTGTTCGCGGGCTCGGTGCTGTTCGTCGGCATCTTCTTCGGCTTCACCATGTTCGACATGGATGCCCGCAACCGCCTCAACGACGAGCAGGAGACCTTCGTTCGCATCCGCGACGAGGAGAACGCCGGCCGTCCGCTCAAGGTCGGCGTCGACAACGTCCCCGAGCGCGCCGAGAGGATCCGCGCCGATGTGGCCGCCCACGGCGGACCGCACGTCGAGGGCGGACACGGAGCGCCCGCTGGCGACGGCCCCGCCGTCCAGGCCGCCTCGCACGACGAGCCGAGCAAAGCGCCCTAGGGCGCCCACGAGAACGGCGGCAACGGCGAGCGCAAGTCGGCCCCCGCCAGCCAGGATGTCGCGGCGCACTGAGCCCTGAAAGCGCAGCATCATCGAGACGGCCGCCGGGGTGACCCAGCGGCCGTTTTTGCTCGTCGAAGGTCAACGAGCTCGAGCGAGCGTTCGTCACAGGGAGCGTGTCCCGGGGTGCTTCGATCGAGCGTGATAGTCGATCGATCGCGTTGCCGAATGCGGCGGCCCGGGCGCGCCACCAGACGTGCATGACCTCCGGCACGCGCGCGCGCGACAGTACTGCACCGCTCTGGTAACCTTGCGAGCTCACTGCCGTTTTCCTCCTCATGACGCTCGTCCAGCTCCGCCGCTCGCGGCCGCCGCTCGCGGCCGAGTCTGCTGCGTCCGGTTTACCGGAGGCGATGGCGTCACTCGTCGACCCGCAGGCGCGGCGCGTGAAGTACCTGCGGGTCTCGCTGACCGACCGCTGCAACTTTCGTTGCACCTACTGCATGCCGGAGGCCGGCATCGATCACCAGCCGCGCGCCGAGCTGCTGACGCTCGAGGAGATCGGGCTGGTGGTCCGGGCCTTCGCGCGCTGGGGTGTCGAGCGCGTGCGTCTCACCGGCGGCGAGCCGACCGTGCGTCAGGGCCTCGTCGGTCTCGTCGCGGACCTCTCGGGCATCCCGCTTGCGGCCGACCCACGGCGCCGCATCGAGGTCGTGATGACCACCAACGGCTCGCGCCTGTCCGGGCTCGCCGCGCCGCTCAAGGCGGCGGGTCTCGGCGCGTTGACGGTCAGCCTCGACAGCCTCGATCCCGCCCGCTTCACGGAGATCACGCGGCGGGGCGATCTGTCGCAGGTGCTCGCGGGGCTGGCAGCGGCGAGCGCGGCCGGCTTCACGGCGATCAAGATCAATACCGTCGCGGTGCGCGGCTTCAACGACGACGAGCTCGGCTCGATCGCGCAGTGGGCGTGGGGGCAGGGCCACGTGCCGCGCTTCATCGAGGTCATGCCGATGTCCGCCGGCCGGCTGTTCGTGCCAGGCGAGCTGATGCCGGCCGCGGAGATCCGCGCGCACATCGCATCGGCCGCGGGCGGCGACCTGGTGGCGGATGCCGGTGAGGGGGTGCGGGGCCTCGGTCCGGCGACCTACTGGCGCGTTCGTGGCGGGCGCTGGTCCGGGCAGCGCGTCGGTGTCATCGCGGCGATGACCGAAAACTTCTGCGCAGGCTGTAATCGCCTGCGGATCGGTTCGACCGGGCACCTCCACAATTGTCTCGCCCGTGATGACACCGGCGATCTACGCTCCGCGCTGCGGCCTCACGACTCGGGCGCGCTCGCGTCGCTGGTGCGGGCGGTCCTCGGGCATAAACAGCCCGGTCACGAGTTTCACGTCGACGGCCGTGGCGGTCCCGCCAAGGCGATGATCAGCATCGGAGGTTGAGAACATGGCGCTACCGGTCACCACCAAGATCGTCCTCGGCCTCGCGATCGCCAGTGCCGCGGTCTACATGATCAGCGCCGGCGGCAGCGAGGGCGTGCTCGAGTACATCTACGTCGATAAGTTCGTCGACGAGATGCCGCGCTACGCCGGACGCACCGTCAAGGTCCACGGCACCGTCGTGCCCGGCACCGTGCAACAGCGCATCGGCGCCGCCGGGGACTACACCTTCGAGGTCGAGAAGGACGGCCGGCGCTTGCCGGTCCACTTCACCGCCATGGTCCCCGACACCTTCGCCGAGGGCGGCGAGGTCGTGTTGACCGGTGAGATCAAGGATGGTCGCTTCGAGTCGGAAGAGATGGCCGCCAAGTGCCCCTCGAAGTACGAGGAGCAGGATTCGGCCGACCCCACAAAGAAGCCCGGCAAGCGCTGAGCAGAGGTAACCCATGTCCATCGCGCTCGCTGCAACATCCCTGGCGCCGCTCGAGTCGGCCGTACCGACCGGCGGCCTGTCGATCGCCACCCTCGGCACCGCCACGATCCTGATCCTGTTCGTACTCAGCCTCGGGACCGCGGCCCTCGGCGCGCTCGGAGCCCACCGGCGATCCGAGCGGTTGATCGAGGGCGCGGTGCAGGGCACCTACGCGAGCTTCGGGCTCGCGGCCTTCGCCTCGTCGCTGATCATCTACGCGTTCCTGTCGGGCGACTACTCGATCCAGTACGTGCAGCACACCAGCGACGCGGCCATGCCGCTGTTCTACAAGATCACCGCGTTCTGGGGCGGACTCGACGGAAGCCTGCTGTTCTGGGTGCTGCTGCATACATTGTTCGGGTCGCTGGCCGTGCGCGCCAACCGGATGCGCCACCGCGAGCTGATCCCGCACGCCGTCGCGGTGCTCGCCACGATCACCTGCTTTTTCGTCGGCCTGTTGCTCTTCATCAAGGACCCGTTCTCGCAGTTCTTGCTCGAGGTGCCGACGCAGGGCAAGGGCCTCAACCCGCTGCTGCAGAACCTGTACATGATCATCCACCCGCCGAGCCTGTACCTCGGCTACGTCTCGCTCGCGGTGCCCTACGCGTTCGGCATGGCGGCCCTGTTCACCGGCCAGGTCGACGCCGCGTGGCAGCGCAGCGTGCGGCGCTGGGTGCTGTTCTCGTGGATGTTCCTGACCTTTGGCCTCATCCTCGGCGGCCTCTGGGCCTACGAGGAGCTCGGCTGGGGCGGTTACTGGGCGTGGGACCCGGTCGAGAACGCCGGCCTCCTGCCCTGGTTCACCGCGACCGCGTTCCTGCACTCGGTGATGATCCAGGAGCGCCGCGGCATGATGAAGGCGTGGAACCTGGTCCTGATCATCACCAGTTTTCTCCTGACGATCGTCGGCACCTTCATGACGCGCAGCGGCGTGGTCCAGAGCGTGCACGCGTTCGGCTCCGACCCGGTGCTCGCGTGGACCTTCGGCGCCTTCATGCTCATCATCGTGCTCGTCAGCTTCGGTCTGCTGATCTGGCGCCTCCCGCTACTGCGCTCGCGCGGCGAGCTGGAGAGCGTGATGAGCCGCGAGTTCGCGTTCCTGGTCAACAACTGGCTGTTCTTGATCTGCGCGCTGTTCGTGCTCACCGCGACCATGTGGCCGACCTTCACCGAGTGGCGCATGATCCTCGCCGAGCGCTATCCGTCGTGGCTCGCGTGGCAGGACCCCGGTGAGCGCGTCGTCATCGGCCCGCCGTTCTTCAACCAGTACATGCGGCCGCTCGGGCTGTCGCTGCTGCTGCTGACCGGCATTGGACCCTTGCTCGCGTGGCGCAAAACCTCGACCGAGAGCCTGATCCGCCAGTTCGCCGGCCCGCTGGTGTTCGGCGTCGCCTGCACCGTCGCCCCGTGGCTGCTCGGCATCGACTCCCCGTGGGGCCTGGCCTGCTTCGGCCTGTGCGGCTTCACCTTCTGGACGATCGTGCAGGAGTTCTACCGCGGCGTGTCGCTGCGCAGGAAGCAACGCCCGCAGGGCGTGGTCGAGGCGCTCATCTCGCTGGTGCTGCGCGCGCGTCGGCGCTACGGCGGATACATCGTGCACCTCGGCGTCGTACTGATGTTCCTCGGCTGGGCCGGCAACGCCTACAAGCTCGAGAAGAAGGTCCAGCTGCGGCCGGGCGAGGAGTACACGCTCGGCGCGTACACGATCCGCCACGACGGCCTCCACGCGACCGAGG
>JAYUXQ010000052.1:0-2271 GCA_043752905.1 Nannocystis sp.
GTGTTGCACGAGGTGGGTGCCGGAGGCGATCTCCTCGACCGCCTCGGCCGTGCGAGCGCCATGCAGGGATGAACACGAGCGCCATGCGGGGGTGAACGCGACGCCAGAGCGCGCGGTCAGCCGGAGAACGGCAACGGCAAGATCGACACCTCGACCGGCAAGGCCGACCTCCTGCCCTTCGACATGGACGAGTGCGTCGCGTGGTTCACCGCCTTCCCGGACGCGACCAGCCAGAGGCCCGTCGCCTGGACGTCCGGCGTGTACAACGAGAAGACCTGCGAATACGAGGACCAGAAGATCTGGACCGCGGCCGCCAACGGGACCAAGGGCGCCGCCTGGCCGTGCGACGGCTCGCCGGGCATCTTCGTGTATCGCGTCGATGGTGCCACCGGCGTCGTCGAGGACACCATCGCCATGCCCGAGATCAACTGCGGCGGCACCTTCGGTCCGTACGGTGCCGCGGTCGACACCAACAACGACCTGTGGATGTACATCTGTCGGCTGGGTCGACGCCGAGACGATGATGGTCGGCGACAAGGTCACCTTGCCGATCGACGGCCTCGCGCGCAGCATCGGGGTCGACGTCGACAGTTACATCTGGGCCGTCATGCTCGGCGGCAACACGGCCTACCGCATTCACCCTGACACCTACGAGATCGCCAGCTACGACGGCCTCAACGCGCCGTATACCTACTCGGACATGGGCGGCGGCCAGATCAACAACGTCATTTGCAACCCGCAGGGCTGACGGGACGGCGGCGCACGCGGACGTGAGCCGAGGCTCGATCCGCCCGCGGTATCCACACTTGCGGCCTTCCCCGGGAGGGGGTTAGGGTGATCCCATGGCTTGTTACTCTGCTGCCCCGTGGATCTTCGCGTCTTCTCTCCTGATCGGCCTCGGCGGCTGCGGCGACGACACTGCCAGCAGCGACAGCGCGGGCAGCACCGGAAAGCTGACCACGACCACGCCGCAGACCACCGGCGACACCGCGACCGGCTCCTCGGGCAACGTGCCGACCACCGGCAATGGTTCGGCCGAGGGCACCGTCTCGGACAGCGGCACCAGCTCCGGCTCGACCGCGCCGACCACCGGCGTGACGACCGGCGGCAGCTCCGACGCGAGCACCACCGACGCGAGCACGACGGCCCTGACGACCTCGGGCGTCATGCCGGACACCACGACCGGCGGCAGCACCACCGACGCGGGCACCACCGACGCGGGCACCACCGGGACCACGACCGGCGGCAGCGGTGGTTGCGAGGTCAAGTGTGGCAACAGCGACTGGAGCTACGTGTGGATCGCCAACAGCGGCGAGAACACGGTCAGCAAGCTCAACACCCGCGACATGACCGAGGAGGGCCGCTACTACACGCGCCCCGACAAGCAGGGTAACCCGTCGCGCACCTCGGTGAGCATCGACGGCAAGGCCATGGTCGTCGCCAACCGCCACGGCGGCCTCACCAAGATCTGGGCCCGCAAGGAGTTTTGTACCGACAAGAATGGCAACGGCCAGATCGAGACCTCGACCGGCAAGAACGACGTGCTCGCGTTCGAGCTCGACGAGTGCATCGCCTGGCACACGCCCTTCCCCGGCGCCACCACGCAGCGGCCCGTCGCCTGGACCTCCGGCGTCTATAATCAGGAGACCTGCGAGTACGAGGACCAGCAGATCTGGGCCGCCGCCAGCTTCGGCCTCGACACCAACAGCCCGTGCCAGAACGCCCAGGGCATCAAGGTGTTCCGCGTCAACGGTGACACCGGCATGGTCGACGACACCATCGACCTCCCCAACGTCTCCTGCGGCCAGCTCGGGGCCTACGGCGCCGCGGTCGACACCCAGAACAACGCGTGGTTCTTCGTGTTCGGCGGCGGCATCATCTTCAAGGTCGACCACGAGACCCTCGCCGTCGAGGTCGTCAACAAGGGCTTTTACGGCATCGCCGTCGACAACAAGGACCGCGTGTGGCTCGACGACGGCTCGCGCTACGACCCCGTCACCAAGCAATGGGCCAACCAGATCGGCGACCTCCAGCCCAACGGCGGCAGCGGCGTGGCGATCGACTTCAAGGGTCGGGTCTGGCACGCGACCGACGGCGGCCTCGGCTGGCTCGACTCCGAGACGATGGTCGTCGGCGGCAAGGTCCTGATCCCGAACAACGGCTTCTCGCGCGGCATCGGCGTCGACGTCGACGGCTACATCTGGTCCGTCCCGCTCGGCGGCACCGTGGCTCACCGCATCCACCCCGACACCTTCGAGATCGCGACCTACA
>JAYUXQ010000053.1:0-2271 GCA_043752905.1 Nannocystis sp.
GCTCGAAAGCTTCACGCCAGGGGGATCCACCTAGAAATCGGCGACCGCCTGGAAGGTGAAGTTGTCGTTGTGCAGGCGGTTGCCGCGCCCGCCGTCCTCGCGCACGAACGCGTACTCGGCCTTGAGCGTGAAGCGCGGGAGGACCGGGAAACGCAGGCCGACGACATGGGCCTGGAGCGCCTCGTCGTAGCGGAACTCGTCCGAGAAGTCCGAGGCGACCGGGCCGCCCGGGGTCGCGCGCGGTACGTCGAGGTCGGGGTCGGCGTGGTCGAAGCGATATTGCACGATGAGCCCCGGCAGCCGGGTCTTCTTGCGCCGCCACAGCGGCTGGGCGACCTGCGCGTAGCCGCCGAGCATGTGGCGGTCGGCGAGCACCGGGTTCACAGGATCCTGCTTGGCGGCCGCGTCGACGCCGTAGACCACCTCGCCACGGATGTGCGGGAGGGGGAACCGGCTCTGGAACACCTCGTCGAAGTTGAGGTCGAAGTGGGCCCCGACGCGCCAGGTGACGGCCTGGGCGCCGTCGACGAAGGTCTTGCCCTGATAGCTCGGAATCTTGAAATTGCTCTCCGGGTGCTTGCCCCACACGAACGAGCCGCCAAGGTTGAGCGCGGGCACCGGGCGGATCATCGCGCGCGCGACGAACGACTTGTTGCCGTTGTTGTCGGGCGAGATGCCGAGCACCGAACCATCGGCGCGCGGGATGTTCTCGACGCCACGCAGGCGCCGCTCGCAGGTCTCGACGTATTGGCCGACGGGCTGGTAGCGGTAGAGCTGGTCGTTGGCGCGGGTCTGCGTACATGCGTCGCCGTTGAGCACGCCGATGTCGATCTCGAGCGGTCGCTTGCCGTGTCCGAAGGTCGGCTTCCACTTGATGGTCGCGCCGATGTCGATCCACGTGCCGGGGTAGATCCGTCCGGCGCTCATCGCCAGCGGTCGCGTCGCCCACCAGCGCACCGGTGCGTCGTGCTCCTCGTCCTCGAGGCCGAAGGGGACCACAAACACGCCACCGCTCGCCTTGAAGCCCTCGCTAAACCATCGTGGGGCCTTGCTCGCCCAGGCGAAGGGGTTGACCTCGAGCGCGGCGGCCTCCATCAAGATCACGGGATTGAAGGCCGGCGAGACGTCGGCCGCGCCCGCGGTCGCGCGTGGGATCGAGATGAACTCGAAGGCGATCCGCACGAACACGACGTCGGAGTAGACCGGCGCGCCGACGTACAGGTTGGCCGCGCCGCCGCCGAAGTAGGGCAGCGTCTTTAGCTGATCGAAGGTGCCGGTCGCCGGGTTGCGCATCGCCGTGTTGGTGCGCTCGGTGACCGCGAAGTTGAAGCCGAGGTAGCCGCGGATCTGGATGGCACCGCCGCCGGTCGACTCGTCGGCGAGCTTGCCGGGATCGAAGAAGCCCGCGCCGCCGCCGGCGATCGGCTTGCGGTCCTTCGCGCCGCCGAGCACGATCTTCGGACCTGTCGACGGCGCACCGGGGCGTTGGGGCAGCTGCTCGACCGGCGGCATCAGCGGGGCGCTCCCGGGTCCCTCGATCGCGGCGGGCGGCGGCGCAGTGCCGGCGCCGAAAAAGTCCGGGGCGGGTTTGCTGGGCGGGGCGGTGGTACCGGCGCCGAAGAAGTCGCCGCTCGCGGAGGCAGGTTTATCGGCCGGGGCGGTGGTGCCAGCGCCGAAGAAGTCGCCGCTCGCGGAGGCTGGAGGGGACGCGGGGGTCGCAGCGGGCACGTCCGGGGTCATCACTCCGACGGCGAGGGGGACCTCGGCGGGTCGCTCGCTCGGCTGGACCGGCGCTTGCGCGAGCCAGACGCCGATGACAGGGACGAACGGGAGCATGAACGCGGAGCCCGGCGGACTCTACCTCAGGTCCAGCGGCTTGTGATACGCCAGAGGGCGTGATGCGCTGGCTCCTGACCCTCACCCTGACGATGGGCGCCGCCTGCGGGTCGGGCCCTGACACCCCTCCCGTGCCCGCCTCCGGCAAGGAGGCCCTGACCACCCCCTACGTGGCGATCCAGGAGACGCTGGCGCGGGACAGCATCGACGGGCTGTCGCAGTTGTCGGCCCGGGTCGTGACCGCGGCCGAGCCGGTGCAGGGCAAGACCGGCATCCCCGAGGTCGTCGCGGGCGCCGGCCGGGTCGCGGTGCAGGACATCGACACGGCCCGTCTGGCATTTTTGAAGATGAGCATGGGGCTCATCACCTACCTCAAACAGAACCCCGGCGAGCGCGCGGACCTCGAGGTCGTGTTCTGCCCGATGGCATTTAATA
>JAYUXQ010000054.1:0-2271 GCA_043752905.1 Nannocystis sp.
GTCACGCTGGCGAGCGCGCCCTCGTCCGGATGGGCCCCGGCGACCGCGGGCGGCGGCGCGGTGACCTTCGTCGCCGGCTGCTCGCAGGCGAGGCCGACCACGAACGACATGATGAGCAGATCAACGCGGCGCGCCGGCATGGTCGCTCCCTTCGGCCTGGCCGCGCGTGACCGGGACCTGGCGCCCGACGCTGCGTCCCAGCTGTGCGACCGCGCGGCGCAGGTCCGTGCGCAGGTCGATCTCCCGCAGGCGGGCGTCCTGTAACCGACGTGTCGCGTCGAGCACGATCACATAGGACTCCGAGCCTGCCTGAAACGCGCTCGTCGCCGCTGACACATTGCGCTCGAGCGTCTGCAACAGGTCCCCACGCCAGCGCGCCAGCGAGTCCGCGGCCTGTCTCGCCTGCAATGCCGCGGTCGCGACCTCCGCGACGATCTGCTGGCGTAGCGCCGCGTAGCGCCACATTGTCCGCTCGAGCTCCGCCTTCGCGCGCCCGCGTCCCCCCGGGTTCCAGTTGAACACCGGGATCTCGAGCTGATGCACGCCGATCGACGGATGAAAGCCCGCGGTGTCGAGCTGGCCGTCGAATCTCAGCAGCGCCTGAAAGATGCGGGCCCGCTCGAGCCCGACGCGCGCCCCCGCGGCCTCGACCGCCAGCTCCGCCGCGCGCAGGTCCGGGCGGGCCGCCAGCGCCTCGCGCACCAGCGTCGCGGTGTCCTGCGTCGGCCCGGCGCCCACGGATGCGGCCAGCGCTGTCGCGTCCGGCATCGCCTCACTCGCCACGCCGAGCAGCATACGCAGTCGCAGGCGCGCCGCCTCGGCGTCCTGGCCGGCACGCGCGACCATATCGGCGGCCAGCAGCGCCTCGCCGTGGATCGCATCGAACTCGAGGCGGCTGGCGTCGCCGGCGTCGGCCCGGGCCCGGGCCAGCTGTTCGCTCGCGGTCCACAGCTTTTGCAACGCCTCACGCGCCTGCGCCCGCTCGCCGGCAGCGAGCGCCTCGGCGTGGGCGACCCGCACGTCGCGGATCAGATCGAGGCCGGTCTGGACCAGCGAGTGGGCCACGCGCTCGACGTCTCGTCGCGCCGTCTTCACGCGCGCCGGTCGCTGGACCAGCGCCGACAGCGGCAGCAACAGATAACCGGCCAGCTGATGCGGCCCGAGCGGGAGCAACATCGTCAACATGGGATTGGGCAACGAGCCGGCCTCCGCGAGGTCGGCTCGCGCCGTCGACAGCTGCGCCAGGTCGGCCTGGAAGCCAGGGCTGTTCCATAGCGCGACGCTGACCGCCTCGTCCTCGCTCAGCCCGTCGGTCAATGACACGCTCGCCGGAAACACCACGTCGCGCCCGGGCTGCTTCGGCCCGATTACGGTGCCCGGCGCCCGCGTGGCGAGGTCCCGCGCGACCCACTCGCGGTCGAAGCCGGAGCGGGCGCACGCCGACATCGTCGACATCCACAGCACCGCCACGATCGTCGTGCTTCGAGGTTTGCGAGTGGGGGGCGACATGGAGACGGGCGAGGAGGCTATCCTGGACGGGTCATGGCTTTCAAGCTGCGTGGCTTGCGGCGCGACGCGGACTCAATCCTTGTCATCCTTGTCATCCTTCTCATCCTTGTCATCCTTCTCATCCTTCTCGTTTTCTTCCTCGTCCTCCACTGCGACGATCGTGCCGTCGTTGGCGTCGATGTGGACCTCCTTGAGCTTCACGCCGGCCTCGGTCGGACGGATCTCGAACGAGTAGACCAGGCGTCCATTCTCCTGCTCGAGCTCCTCCTCGACGACCTCGCCGGGGATCCGGCCGAGCGCCGTGCCGCGAGCGACCTCGAGGCTGACCTTGGGCGCTGGTGCGGCCGCTTCGGCCTGCGCGGGTGGTGCGGTGTCGGGCGACGCTTTGCAGCCCGGCGTCAAGGCGAGAATGAGGATCATTTTGCGATACATGGGTCTCCGATCAATGGTTGCATCTTCAGGGACTGGTAAGTTTCGCGGACAGGCGCGACAGGACAATCGTGAAGACAATGGTGAAGACGGCCCCGCCACCGGGCTCGCCTTCGACGAAGATCTGCCCGCCGTGACCCTCCACGACACGGCGAGCGATCGCCAGGCCGAGGCCGAGGCCGACCCGTGCGCCGCCGCGGTCGGCCGTGGCGACGTCGCCACGGACGAAGGGGTGAAAGATGCGCTCGCGCTCGTGGAGCGGCACGCCCGGGCCCTGGTCGGCCACGCGAACGATCGCCTGGCCAGCCTCCGCGGTCGCGTATACACGCACCT
>JAYUXQ010000055.1:0-5740 GCA_043752905.1 Nannocystis sp.
CCGAGCTTTCTCACGGACGCCGACGAATACACGCATGTGCGGGCCCTGATCGCCGGTGGGCGGCTGCGGGCGATCACCGCGGACCTGACGCGGCGCGGCGCGGTGCGGCGGATCGCCGGGGTGGCTCGGCGGCTCGGCGTCACGGTTCGTGTCGTGTATCTGTCGAACGCCGAGGAGTACTGGGAGCGCCTGCCCGACGAGTTCCGCGACAACCTCGCCGCCCTGCCGGCCGACCGTCGCTCGGTGGTGCTACGCACGCTGCTGACCTGGGAGCAAAATCGCGACTATCGCTACAACGCGCAGCCGCTGCACAACTATCGGCGCTGGCTCGCCGTGGCCGAGGTCCGAACGATCCACGATGTCACCCGCCGCGACCGCGTCTTCACCAACGCACGCGGCTTCTTCGAGGTCCATGAACTGCCGAATCTGGCCGCGCTGCGCCGCCGCGAGCTGCGGCGCCAGAGGACCGGGGCCGCGCCGTGACTACTTGCCGGCGAGGCCGTTCTCGCGCAGCCACACGTTGGTGTAGTCGGCGGCCTTTTGATAGTTCTCGCGCATCGTCTTCTCGAGGAACTTCTCGAACATCCCGCCGATGCCGAAGATCTTGACGTCGATGTCGAAGGCCGCGACGCGGTCCGACTGACCGGGGCCGGTGCGCTCGAGCCACATCTCACTGGTGATCGTGGCCTTGTCGGCGAGCTTCGAGGGCACCACCTTGACGACCCAGCTCGGCTTGGCGAGGTCGAGGTGGCCGTCCTCGACGTAGCCGATCGAGTCCCCGAGCAGCTTCTTGATCGGGCCCGGCGCCTCGAGCTTGGGCTGCACGGCGACCTTACGCGTACGCCGGCCGTTGGTGCCCGGTGACTCCTCCAGCACCTTGAAGGACTCGAATTGCAGCGCCTTGAGGTACAGCGACTCGTTGTAGCCGTGATCGAAGAACACGTCGCGCCAGAACGCCTCCGGCTCGATCATGTAGGGGTGTCGAAGGATGAACTTCATCGACCCCGCTTATTTCGCCGCCCAGCCGGCTTGTCAACCGCGCTCCTGCGCCCGCGCGCTCGAGAGGCCCGGGGCGGCCGCCCTCGCTGGTGCCTACGGAGCCCCTGTGAGCAAATTCGCGGCCTCCTCCGGGCTCGCCGCGCAGCGAAACCCGAAGTGATGAAAGGGCTGGTTCTCCGGCCCGTGCGGGCGCCGGAAGATCGCCGTCGCGTGGGCGGCGTCCCAGTACCACGAGCCGCCGCGCACCAGCTTGCGCTTGAAGCCGGCGCAGGTGTCCGCGCCCTGACACGGACCCCTCGGCTCGACGCCGAGGCAGTCGGCCCCGCACTCGGCGTAGCTGCGCGTGTACCAGTCGGCGACCCACTCCCACGAATTGCCCGAGATGTCGCGCAGGCCGTAGCGATACGCCGGCCGCGAGCCGACCTCGAAGGGCCGCCCGGTGTCGGGCTTGCTGTACAGCTTCTTCACGCCGCAGCTGCGCCCGCGCTCGTCCTTGATGATCGCGCGCTCGCAGGTCGCCGGCTCGTCGCCCCACGGGTGCAGCGCGCCATCGGGACCGCGCGCGGCCTTCTCCCACTGCGCCTCGCTCGGCAGACGCTTGCCCTGCGCCTTGCAAAATTTGTCGGCGTCGAACCAGCGGATCCCGTTGATGGGCTGGCGCGGGCGATCGAAGTCGGTGTAGCCGGGACCGGAGGGATCGCAGCGACGCGCCTTCACGCACGCCTTGTAGTCGGCGTAGGTCACCTCGTCGATGTCCATGTAGAATGTTTGTAGCCACACCCGCGCGGCAGGGCGCGTGTTCTCGGGGCCGTCGTCCGATCCGCGCAGGAGCGGCCCCGCGGGCACGCAGGCCATGCCCGCGGGCGCAGCGGCCCCGCAAGGCACCGGCGCAGGCGCGCCCGGGAACTCGCTGCCGCCCGCGACCGTCGCCAACGACCTGTCCGCCGGGACAGCCTGCGTGCCGGGTGGTGACCTGTCTCCCGGGACAGCCTGCGTGCCGGGTGGCGACCTGTCTCCCGGGACAGCCTGCGTGCCGGTGAGGTCGGTGACGGACCCGTGCCCGGTGACAGGCTGCGTGCCGGGCCCTGACCTGTCCCCGGGGCCAGGCTGCCCGGGCTCCACGCGGTCGCTCGACGGCGCGTCCCCTGCGCCCGCCTGACCCGGGGCGGGCGCCGCCGGGGACCTGTCCCCCGGGCCAGCTTCGCCCGCCGTCATGCGATGCGCCGCAGGACTCGGGCTCGCGCAGGCGAGGGCCGCCGCGCAAGCGAGCAGCGCCACGAGCACGGGTCCACGGCGCACGCCGACGCGACCCCTCACCTTTAGCCTGCCTTCGTCGGGTCGGGCACCTTCGTCGGGGGCGACGTCGTCGCGTCGCCGGTCTTGCTGGCGGTGCCGGTGCCGGTGCCGGGCCGGGTGCCGGTGCTCGTGCCGGGCCTGGTGCCGGTCGAGCCGGTCGTGCCGGTCGTGCCGGTCGTGCCGGTCTTGCCGCCCTTCACGTCGGTCGCGGCGCCGGTCGTCTTGCCACCGGCGCCGGGCGTGCCGGCCTTGGCCTCGCCGGTGAGGTCACCGGGGATGGCCGGGACCGCGCCGGGCGGCGTGGGAGCGGGCTTGACGGCCATGAGCTCGACCGTGAAGGTCAGGTCGGCGTTGGCGGGGATCTTGCCGCGGGCGCGCTCACCGTAGGCGAGCTCGCCGGGGATCGTCAGCTTGCGCAGGCCGCCGACCTTCATGCCGGCGATGCCGATGTCCCAGCCCTTGATCACGCGTCCGGTGCCGAGCACGAACACCAGCGGCTTGGGCCGCGAGAGCGACGAGTCGAACTCGGTGCCGTCCTTGAGCGTGCCGCGGTAGTGCACGGACACGGTGTCGTTGGCCTTCGCCTCGGGGCCGTCGCCGAGCTTGAAGTCCGCGACGACGAGGTTCTTCTCGAGGCGCCTGGTCGCCAGCGGCTTGCCCTCGAAGGCGGTGAGCGGCTGCGGGGGCGGGAGCGGCGGGGTGACGCCGAGCAGCTCGATCGTGAAGATGAGCGTCGAGTTGGGCGGGATCTTTCCGGCGCGGCGCTCGGCGTAGCCGAGCTTCGACGGGATGATGAGCTTGCGCTTGCCGCCGACTTTCATGCCGGCGACGCCCTCGTCCCAGCCCTTGATCACCCGGCCCGCGCCGAGCTCGAAGGTGAAGGGCCGCTTGCGAGGCACGGAGCTGTCGAACACGGTGCCGTCCGTCAGGTAGCCGGTGTAGTGGACCTCGACCTCGCCGCCCTTGACCGCGTCGGCGCCGGTGCCGATCACATAATCGGAGACGGCGATGCCGCCCTCGGTCTTGCTGGTCGCTACCGACCCGCCGTCGAAGGGCGCGTCGAACTTGATGTCCGGGCTCGGCTCGAGGGGCAGCGCCGGCACCGGCGGCGCAGCGACCTGGACGGGCGCCGCCTCGACGACAGGCTGAACCGGCTGGGCCTCGGCCTTCTTCTCGGGCTCGGGCTGTGTCGAGGTGCACGCGACGCCGAGCAGGGACCCGGCGCACAGGAGAGTGGACAGCGCAAGCGGCGCGCGAAGCAGCATGGCGCGCCATATACCCGAATTTCTGCCGGCGCGCACCCGCGCATCCGGCGTCCTCGCGGGTCGCCGAGGTCTCGACATCGGAGCACGACCGTGGTGACCGCGGCGCTCGCCGACGAGCGGCCAGCGCGTGCCGTGCTGTCACGCGCCGTCCCTGTCGTCGCGCCGTCATCCGCGCTCACCGGGCATCCCTCGTGCTCCCCCATTCTTCCGCGTCCTCCCCCGTTCTCCCCCG
This sequence comes from Nannocystis sp., assembly GCA_043752905.1. Lineage (GTDB taxonomy): Bacteria > Myxococcota_A > Polyangia > Nannocystales > Nannocystaceae > Nannocystis. The sequence goes on from JAYUXQ010000055.1 coordinate 3,793, forward strand.
TTCTCCCCCGTTCTCCCCTGTCCTCCCTTGTCATCGCTCGCTGGCACGCATCGTCCCTCGCTGCCCCTCGCTGTCCCTCGCTGTCACTCGCTGCCCCTCGCTGTCCCTCGCTGTCACTCGCTGTCACTCGCTGTCACTCGCTGTCACTCGCTGTCACATTCGCCCGTCGCGGATCCGCGCCGCCTTTGCGCGCTTGAAAAGCCCGCACGCGGCCCATACGCTGGCCCCCATGCAATCTGGTGTGATCGGTCAATCGCTGGCGCATGGCCGGTGGAGTGTCGTCTCGTCGCTCGTCTGCGCCCGGGGATCGCTTGCCCGCCAGTGCCCGCGCGGCGCGCTGGCGCTGGCCGCCGTGCTCGTCGGCTGCGTCCCGGGATCGTCCTCGACCAGCGACAGCACGACCTCCGGCTCGTCGTCGAGCGGCTCCGCGTCCGACGTGAGCTCGGGCGAGCAGGTCACCACGACCCTCACCACGACCGACGAGCCGGACACCGGCAGCTCGTCCGGCGGGCCAGTGACCGGGGACGGCACCGACACGACCGGCGCGCCGACCGGCTCGACCGGGCCTGCGCCGGTGTGTGGCGACGGCCAGCAGGACCCCGGCGAGACCTGCGACGACGGCAACCAGAGCGACGACGACGAGTGCCTCGCCGCCTGCGTACCGGCGAGCTGCGGCGACGGCCACGTGCAGGTCGGGGTCGAGGCCTGCGACGACGGCAATCAGGTCGACGACGACGGGTGCTCGAACGCCTGCGTCGCCGGAGTTTGTGGCGACGGCGTGGTGCAGGCGAGCGAGATCTGCGACGACGGCGACGCCGACGACAGCGATGACTGTCCGTCGACCTGCCAGGCGGCCTTTTGCGGCGACGGCTTCACGCAGGTCGGCCCCGAGGCGTGCGACGAGGGCGCGATGACCTCGACCTGCGACGCCGACTGCTCGCTCGTCGAGTGCGGCGACGGGGTCGCCAACCCGGCGGCCTTCGAGGCGTGCGACGACGGCCTCGAGACCGCCGAATGCGACGCCGACTGCACCCTCGCCGAATGCGGTGACGGCCAGCTGAGCCCGCTGGCGGGCGAGGCGTGCGACGATGGCAACCTCAGCGACAACGACGACTGCTCGAGCAGCTGCCAAAAGCTGCGCCGAACGATCTTCGTGACCAGCAAACTGTACACTGGCAAGCTCGGCGGTCTCGCCGGGGCCGACGCCCAGTGCCAGATGCTGGCCGAAAACGCCGGACTCCCGGGCGTTTTCATGGCCTGGCTCAGCGACGGCGCGGTCACCCCGGCGAGCCGCTTCGTCCACTCCACCGTGCCCTACGTGTTGACCACCGGCATCCCGGTCGCGCAAAACTGGAAGGACCTGATCGACAACACGATCATCCACGCGGTCGACACCACCGAGAGTCAGGGCGCCGCGCCGATCCCCGCGGCGGGCTGCGGCGGCGGGACCAAGCCGACCGTGTGGACCAACAGCCTCGCCAACGGCACCGCCTGGGGCCTCGACGGCTGCGGCGGCTGGAACAGCACCGCCGGCGCCGGTCGCCTCGGCCACGCCAAGGCGACCAGCTTCGCGTGGTCCAAGTTCTGCGAGGGCCAGGCCGCCAGCTGCGCCTGGCAAGCCGCGCTCTACTGCGTCGAGCAGTGAGAGTCTGGCTAATTGATATTATGATTACGCTAAGTTAGACGCGGGCGTGATCACGCCTCCATCAGCTCTCCAGCGCGTTGATCGGGCGGGCGCTGGCACCTGCGTTCTCGAGTATGTGTCAGACCCCGAGGCCGCACTTCGGGAGATGCAGCGCATGGCAGGCTCCCACGAGAACCTGTTCATCGTGTTCGTGGAGCCCTGGACCCTCACGGCCGCGCTCTACCCGGGAGCACGGTGGGCCGGCAACTCCGACGGCGACCGCGTGGAAATGAGGCCCGTCACCCCGACCCGCAAAATCGCGAC
>JAYUXQ010000056.1:0-2268 GCA_043752905.1 Nannocystis sp.
AGGACCATAGCGCCTCGACTTTTGTGGTGTAAAGCTCCGGCCCCCATGGCAAGCACCCCACCGCCGACCGACGAGATGCGCGTCAAAGCCGTGACCCGACTGGTGGGCGATCTCGAGCAGGGCTTTCGTGACGCCGTGAAGCGCTCGCTGCACTTCGCGCTCGACGGCTCGGTCACCTCGCTGGCGATCGTCGATCATTATCTCGAGCAGGCCCGCACCGAAGAACGGGCCCCGATCCTCGCGCTGCTCGCCGCGGGCGCGGGCGCCTACTTCGGCGAGCTCGTGCGCCGCGAGCTCGGCGGTCTGTGGATCGGCGACGGCAGCGATCCACGTCATCTGCGTCTATTGCTGACCTCCGAGTTCGCCTACTTCTCGCCGGCCGACGTCGCCTTCGCGGCGATCCTCGGCGAGGACCCGGACCCCGACGACCCGCGCACGCCGCCGGGCGTCCCGCTCGACATCAGCATCCACCTCCGCAACACCACGCAGCCGCCACCGAACCCGCGTCGCGTCGACGACCCGAACGATCCGCCCCCGGACGCGCCTGATGCGGTTGATAAAGCGGATGCAGCGGATGCAGCGGATGCAGCGGATGCAGCGGATGGGGCTGATCTCGCCGGGGCGGTCACCGAGCTCCCCCCGCTCCCATATGACGACGGCAGCGACGACGCCAGCTGGATCGCCACTCGCCTCGCCGAGCTGGCTCCCGTGCCCGCCGACCAGTTTTACAGCCTCACGACCCGCTACGAGACCCTGGAGCTGATCCTCGCGTTGCTGGCCAATCGCAGGGCCCTGGGCGGATATGAGCCCTATGTCTATACCGTCCAGGACTATCTCCACGCGTTCTCCTAGTTCGCCCGAGTTCCTACCAAGGTAGGGACCTCCGGCAGCGTCTTCCCCGTTCGAGAGACCCTTCGCCCGCATCCTGGCGGGCGCCGGCTCGGCGGACCGCGGCCTCGAGTCGTCGAGCGCGACGGCAACACGTCGGCGGCGACTGTTCCGGGCGCGCGACGAGGCCCGCGAGCAGGTCGCTTGCACGACGGCGACATCCTCTTGATGACCGCGTTCGATACCGGATTCACCTGGGCGCCTCCGTCCCGGACCGGGAAACGACTCGTCGCTCGCAGGCGGTCGCGCCCCCCGCGAACCGCGGACGGTCGTCGGACGGCAGCGCGGCGCACCGGGTTCTCGCGGCGTTTCGCGTAGATCGCTATACTCGCCGCGTGAAGGTCGGCGACGTGGCCGGAGGCCGCTTCCTGCTCGAGCGGCGGGCCGGCGTGGGCGGCATGGGCGTGGTGTTCCTCGCCCGCGACCTCGCCGACGATTCGCCGGCCGCGGTCAAGGTGGTCGTCGGCAGCGCCGCGGAGCTCGACCGCTTCGCTCGCGAGGTCGCTATGCTCAGTCAGCTCGACCACCCGCGGGTGGTCCGCTACCTCGATCACGGCGACGCCGGCGACGCCCGCTACCTGGCGATGGAGTGGCTCGAGGGCGAGGACCTCTCGCACCGCCTGACGCGCGGACGCCTCGGCCTGAGCGAGGCCCTCGCGGTGTTTCGCGGCGTCACCGAGGCGCTCGTGGTCCTGCACGCGCGCGGCGTGATCCACCGCGACATCAAGCCGAGCAACGTCTTCCTGGTCGGCGGCGCGTGTGAGGCGGTCAAGCTGCTCGACCTCGGGGTCGCGCGCACGCAGGAGCCGTCGTGGAAGCTCACCGGCACCGGCCAGACGATCGGCACGCCCGCGTACATGGCCCCCGAGCAGGCCCGCGGCGAGCCGATCAACGCGCGCGCCGACCTGTTCTCGCTCGGCTGCCTCGTCTTCGAGTGCCTCGCCGGCCGCTCGCCGTTCCACGCCGAGCACCCGATCGCCGCGTTCGCAAAGATGCTGGTCGACGACGCCCCGCGCCTCGCCGACGTCGGCGTCGTCGTCCCGCCCGCGCTCGAGTGGTTGGTCGCCGCGCTGTTGACCAAGGACCCCGCCCTGCGCCCGGCCGACGCCACCGCGGTGCTCGACGGGCTCGAGGCCTGGTCGGGTTGCATCGTCGCCGCGGCGCCGCAAGCCGCGATCACGGGCGCCGAACAGCGGGTCGTCTCGGTCGTGCTCACGCGCCCTGCCGCCGACTCCAATCGGACCCTGCTACCGCAGGAGTCCAGCGACCTCGAGCGGCGCGTACGGGTCCTCGCGACCAAGCACGGCGCCAGGCTCGAGCGCCTGCCCAACGGCTCGTTCCTCGCGTTCTTCAGCGGCGCCGGTGCGCCCACCGACCATG
>JAYUXQ010000057.1:0-13905 GCA_043752905.1 Nannocystis sp.
GTCGGCCAAGCACGACGCGGTCGTGCGGATCTTGCTCGAGATGTTCCGTGCGTGGAGCGACGACTTGCGCGCGGCGGTCGCCCACAAGGCGCTTGGCGAGCTGCCTGTCGGGCTGCGCTACGCAGCCGAGCAGGGGCCGGCGGAGGCATTCACGCCGGTGTTGCAGCGGACGATGTCGGCGGGCGAGTCGGCGAGCGTGCTCGAGGTGCTGTACCGCGTGGACTCGGAGGTCGTGCGCCCGGGCTTGCTCGCGGCGCTGGCCGTGGTGCCGCTGCTGCCGGGCAGCTTTCGGGCGGTGCGGCACATCTGGAAGATGGCGGAGGTGCGCGGCGACGCGGAGGTGTTCGGCCTGCTGGCACATCGCTTCGAGCGAACGCCGGCGAACTTCCCCGCGAAACGCAGCCGCACGTCGATCGACGGGCGCTCGACGGACATCGCCAGGGAGCTCAAGAAGCCCGACAGTCGGCTGGCCTACGGCGGCGCGACGCGGACGTATCTGCGACGCCGGACCTGGAACTCGATCGCGCGGCTGGCGACTCTCGGGGACGAAGCGGGCTACGTGCGCATGGCGGTCGGGGTGTTGCTGCCGTTCACCGATGGCGACGGCGGCGAGCCGCGGACGATGACGAACTACGATTACGGTGCGAGTCGCAACAAGACGACGCACTTTGATCGCTTCGCGAGCTTCCTGGCGTTTAATCATATCCTGTTCGGCGCGAGCAACCGCTACGAGCTCAAGGGGCTGACGCTGACCTGGCGCTGCAAGGGCCGCTACAAGCCCGGGGACCCGGCGCCGGAGACCCGCGAGGAGGCCTATCCGCAGCTGTGGGACCGCGTGCCGGTCGGCCTGCTGCATCTGCTGAGCGAGAGCGAGTGCTTGCCGGTGCACGTGTTCGCGAGCCGGGCCCTGCGCGCCAACAAGGAGTTCTGCGCCGACCTCGACCTCGACGCGATCGTGATGTTGCTGGGACGGCCGTACGAGGTCACGGCGCGGCTCGGCTACGACCTCGCGCTGACCCGCTACGACGCGAACCGCCCCGACTTCGACCTGGTGGCCGCGCTGGCGAACTGCCCGGTCCCCGAGGCGCGTCGCACGGCGCGCGCGTGGATCGACGCCAACCGCATGGTGTTTGCCGGTGCGCGCGACCTGATCGCCAGCATCGTGCTCTCGCCGTATGCGGACACGCGAGCATACGCGCGGACGCTGCTCGCGGGGGTCGTGTTGCCAGCGGGGGTCGCCGAGAGCCTGATCGCGCGCGCGGTGGCGGTGATGCTCGCGTTCCCGGGTGACGATTCGTACGCGGCGCGGGCCCAGGAGGGCGGCGAGACGCTGCTGCACGCGTTCCCGCGGCAGCTGCGGAGCCTCGGGATCGGGGTGCTCCGGGACCTCGTACGGCACCCGCTGGCGGGCGTGCAGAGCTTCGCGGCCGAGGTGCTGCTGGCTCATGACACGCGCCCGGAGGACCTGCCGGAGGACCTGATCGCGGCGCTCGCGGTCGAGTCGCAGCACGCGAGCGTGCGCAGCCTCGGCGTGCGGCTGTTCGGGAGCCTGCCGGACGCGGCGCTGCTGCAGCGCGTCAATCTCTTGCTGGCCTTCGCGACCTCGGGCATGGCCGACCAGCGCGGCGCGATCCGCCCGGTGTTGCAGCGCCTCGCCGGTCATCCGAGCTTCGCCGACGCGATCGTGCCGCCCTTGCTGGTCACGCTGTTGACGAAAGAGGCGCACGAGGGGGTGCACAGCTTCGTGCTGGCGCTGCTCAAGACCGACCTGGCCGGCGCGCTCGGGGCGGTCAACAAGGAGGCGGTGCTGCGGTTGCTGCGCTCGAAGCACCCGGCGGCGCAGGAGCTGGGCGGCATCTTGCTCGGGCGCAACGTCGACCCGAACACGCTCGATGTCGGCGAGGTCGCGAAGCTTGCGAGTCACGAGATCCTGTCGGTACGCGAGGCGTCGTGGAAGTTCTTCCGTGAGAACAAGACCCGGCTGGTCGCCGATATGTCCGCGGCGATCAAGATCCTCGACGCGAAGTGGGACGACTCGCGCCACTTCGCGTTCGCGCTGTTCCGTGAATTCGACGAGCACGACTTCACGCCGGACGTGCTGGTCGCGGTGGTCGACAGCGTGCGCCCGGACGTGCAGGCGTTCGGCCGCGAGCTGGTGACGCGCTTCTTCCAGGCCGACCACGGGCACGAGTACCTGCTGCGCCTGAGCGAGCACCCGTCGGCGGACGTGCAATTGTTCGCTACCAACTATCTCGAGGCGTACGCGGCGGGCTCGGTCGAGCGGCTACGGACGCTGGAGCCGTACTTCCTCGGGGTGCTGTCGCGGGTGAACCGCGGTCGGGTGGCCAAGGCGCGGGTGTTCGCGTTCTTGAAGGCGGAGGCGGAGGCGTCGCCCGACGCGGCGTTATTGGTTGCGACGTTGATGACGCGCCAGAGCCTGACGATGGCGGTCGGTGACAGGGCGGCGAGCATCGAGTCGATGGTGGCGGTGGCGCGGCGCTACGCCGATACGCCGCTGCCGATCTCGATCAAGCAGCCGCCGCTGTGGACGCGAAGGCCGAAGGAGGCGCAAGGTGGAGTTTGAATATCGCTACCACGGCAGCTCGGCGGTCGACTCGAGCGCACGCGCGACCACCATGTCGTTTGCGCCGGACACGAAGCGCGAGCCGACCTACTTTCGTGGTGAGCTCCAGCAGAGCCTCGAGTTCCGCGAGGCGATCTCGGCGCTCAACGCGGTGGTGGTGTCGGACCTGCGCTTCAAGCCCAAGGACAAGACGGCCTACAAGGCCTGGCTGGCGCAGCAGGAGCAGATCAACTGGCAGGCGGTGGCGGCGCAGCGCAGCCGCAACGCGGCGCAGGTGAAGGACCTTCAGGGCGAGCTCGATCGCCTGGTGAAGACCAGCAACGAGCGGCTAAGGCCGTATTACACGGCGCGCCAGAGCTACTTCAATTATCTATATAAAAAGGACCTCGACGCCTGGTTCGTGCTCGATCCGGTGATCACGGTGCACCCGGACGAGGTGTTCTTCGAGTGCTTTAGCCAGGACGAGTCGACCTACGGGCGACTGGGGGCCAGCTACGAGGTCTTTAAAAACATCGGCGAGTTCGCGTGCGGGACGACGAACATCGACTATTCGGCGGACCTGTACAACGAGTTCCAGAAGATCCGCCGCTATAAAACGACGATGTTCCAGGTCGACCCCTCGGGCTTCGAGGTCCAGACCCAGGCGGAGGACACGTTCAAGGAGCTAAAGATCGACCTGCCCGACTCGTGGGTGCGCGGGTTCTTGCAGGTCAGCTCGGCGATGACGTTGCCGACGGTGAGCTTTGACCTGCACCCGATGGACGTGCACAATTTGTGCTTCGTGTTGCGGCGCAACAAGGAGAAGGCGGGGCCGCGCAGCCTGCGATACATCCTCAAGCCGGGGCATCCGGTGCAGGTGGTGTTCGAGCCGTGGAACCTCAAGGTGACCTTCCCGCGCTCGCCGTACCTCGGCGACAGGGAGCACGAGATCCGGGTGTGGGGTCGGCGAAGGATCTTCATCCTCGAGCGGCTGATCCAGCTGGCGCGCAAGTTCACCGTGCACCTGCTGGGCTCGGGGCTGCCGTCGTTCTACATCGCGGACCTCGGGCACATGAGCTTCACGCTGGGGCTGTCGGGCTGGACGGCGAACGACTGGTCGCAGGCTGGCAACTTCGACCTGATGGCGCCCCGCGCCGAGGTCGACGAGTTCACCAAGCGGCGGGTGTTCGAGGGTCTCAAAAAAGTGTGGGTCGCCGATGTGGACGAGCTGTCGCGCAGCCTCGACCTCGACCGCGCCGCGGTGCTCGCGGCGCTGGGCATCTACACGCAGGCGGGCCGGGCGATCTACGACCTCAACAAGCAGGTGTATCGCGTGCGCGAGCTGAGCCGCGAGCCACTGCCGATGGGCAAGCTGCGCTTCGCCAACGAGCGCGAGCAGCTGGCGACCACCTTGGTCGACGCGAAGGCGGTGCAGCGCAAGCCGCCGGAGGAGTCGCCCGCGGGGGTTCGCCTGCGCGGCAAGGTCAAGGATGGCGCGCGCACCTACGAGCCCGAGCTCACGATCGACCGCGATCAACGGCTCGCCAGCGCCACCTGCACGTGCAACTTCTACACGCAAAATAAGCTGTACAAAGGCCCCTGTGAGCATATACTGGCGCTGCGGATCCATCATCGCCGCACGCAGGGGAACGCGAGTTGAGGTTCTTCAGTTGAACCCGTTCAAAGGATTCGACCCACCCACACGAGTTTGTCACGACAACGGCGAGGCAAGCCTTGCAACCCGGGCGGCGGATCGCCGTCCATGCAGCATGCTCGTCCACGCTTCACTGGCCCGCTCTTGACTGTGCGGTACATCGGGTAGCTGCGGCTATTCCGGTGTGGCTTCCGTGAAGCGAATGAGCCGCAGCTACCCGGTACCGCTGGAGTTGAGCGGTCCAGTCCTGAGAGCCTTCGAAGGGCCCCGCCGTTGTCGTGACATTGTTTTGTGTCCCTGCGTGAGAGGTGCAAAAGTTCGCCATGGCCTCCGGTCAACCGTCCACCCGCGAAGCGCTTTACGAGAGGATCCGTACCTCCTCGAAGGACGAGGTCATTCTTGAGGAGATGGTCCGGCTCGGCTTCTGGCCGGCCAGCGGCGAGGTGCCCTCCGACCCCGCCGACGACATTCGTCGCCGCGGCGAGCTGCAGCGTCAGCTCGACGACCTGCGCGAGAAGGGCCGGCGCCTCTACAACGAGAAGGCGCTGATCGACGCCGCGCGCAAGCTGCGGATGGCGGAGTCGAAGCGCAAGCAAAAAGAGACCAAGGAGCGCCGCGAGGGTCGGCGCATCGCCCGGGCCCAGGCGTGGGCGACCCGCAAGGCCGGCGAGACGCTGTACCTCGGCGAGGGGGTGTCGGGCGGGCTCTCTGATAAGACTTCGGACGCGGTGAAGCTGGCGAACTTCGGGTTGCCGAGGATCGATAGCATCGAGCAGCTCGCGCAGGCGATGGGCGTGCCGCTCAAGGGTCTGCGGTTCCTGGCGTATCATCGTCGTACCTCGACGGTGTCGCATTACAAGCGGTTCTTGCTGCCCAAGAAGACGGGCGGGCACCGATTGATCTCGGCGCCGATGCCACGGTTGAAGCGGGCGCAGGCGTGGGTGCTGACGAATATTTTGGATAAAGTGACGCTGCACGAGGCGGCGCATGGGTTTCGCCATGGGCGGTCGATCGTGTCGAACGCGCGGCCGCACGTCGGGTCCGATGTCGTCATCAATTTCGACTTGAAAGACTTCTTTCCGTCGGTGTCGATGGAGCGGGTCAAGGGAATTTTTAAGCGGGGGCTGGGATATAGTGAGTCGGTGGCGACGGTGCTGGCGCTGGTATGCACCGAGCCGGAGGTCGACGAGGTCGTGCTCGATGGGGTGACGTACTTCGTCGCTCGTGGGAGCCGCTTCCTGCCGCAGGGCTCGCCGGCCTCGCCGGCGGTGACGAATTTGTTGTGCCGTCGCCTCGATCGGCGGTTGACGGGGCTCGCGGAGGCGCTGGGTTTTGTGTATACGCGTTACGCGGACGACCTGACGTTCTCGGCGCGGGGGGCGGCCGCGGGTAGCGTCAACGTTGGCAAGCTGCTGCGCGCGGTGCACGACATCGTCGGGCACGAGGGCTTCACCGTGCACCCGACCAAGACGCGGGTGATGCGGCGGGGACGCCAGCAGGAGGTCACGGGCGTGGTCGTCAACGACCGTACTTCCGTCGATCGGACCATGCTCCGCAAGTTTCGCGCGACGCTGTTTCAGATTGAAAAAGACGGGCCCGCGGGCAAGCGCTGGGGGGCCGGGCATGACCTGCTGGCGTCGATCCATGGATACGCGTGCTTCGTCGCGCAGGTCGACCCGCAGCGCGCGGCGCCGTTGATGGCGCAGGTGCGGCGGATCTTCGAGAAGCACGGCAAGCCGTTGCGGGGCGGGCCGGGGTCCGGTGGGAAGCCGGTGGCGGGGGCGGTGGCGGGGGCGCCGGTCGAGCCGGTCGAGCCGGCGAAGCCGGCGGCCGCCGAGCCCGCGAAGAAGAAGCCGTTCTGGAAGCTGTTCTGAGGAACAGGTACACTGCGAGGATGTCGCGTCTCGCCCTCGCTGTTTTTTTCGCGTCGCTCGCTGGCTGCGACAATTCTGCGACCACGACCCCGCCCGAGCCGGCGGGTCCGACCAGCACCACCGAGTTTCGTATTTCGGTGATGAACGCCTGCGAGACGGACGTGACGGTCAAGCTGGCGACCTCGGCGACGGCGGCCGGGCGCGAGCAGCTGTTGCTGCGGACCCAGCGTGACACGATCACCGGGACCCATGAGCAGGTGTATCTGATGCGCGGCAGCGAGGTGCTGGCGAGCTACCGGCCGACGCAGGGCCAGCAGAAGCTGACGGTGACGAGCGACTGCACGGCGCTGACGCCCGGGTAGTGGGAACGCGTGATTCTGGCGATGGGCGGAGGAGTTCACCTATGGAGATAACACTCGAATGGCATGCGCCAATCCCGCTGCGGGACGGCTCTGATGGGCACATGATCTAAAACTGCGAGGAAAATAATATTCCGACAACCGCCGGAATATATATTTTTGCTCGGAGATTCGGTGGTGTAGTTACGCCGCTGTATATCGGTCAAGCGAAGCATCTTCGCTCGCGCATAAAGGTGCAGTTAAACAATATGAAGCTGATGATGCGCTTCAAGAACGCTAAAAAGGTGGGCGGCGGCGTTCTTTTGGTAGCAACGTTAAAGCCTGGCCCGGGGCAACAGGTTGCGCGTTTGCTGAATATTGTCGAGCGTGCGTATATTGAACAAGCTCAGAGCAAAAGTTACAAATTGCTTAACGTGGTCCACGCAAAACCTAAATTTCATCAAATCGTGTCGCACGGTAAGAAAAAGTCACACGCTCCTTTCGCGCGAGAATACGAGTACCGGGCTCGCAAGTAAGAGCCGGCCGGCGCTCCGTACGCTGCCGCCCGCTGGCGCCGGGTGGTCTGGCCCTACCATAGCCGGGACGTAGTGTGGAGTCTGGTCCCCCACTTGCTCGCTGCGGCGGACGGTGTATGGTGGCGCCGCCATGCGCTCACGACTTCGTCCTCTCGGTCTCGCGGTGCTGTTGCTCGTCGGTGCCTGCTCCGGCGGGGACGGCGGGGCCGGGCGCGTCGAGGTGCAGGGGGCAGGGGTCGCGCGCACGTGGACGCAGGCGGAGTTGGTGGCGATGCCGGCCGGCACGGTCGAGTATCACGGCAAGCAGTACACGGGCGTGCCGCTGGTGGCGCTGGTGCCGGCGCTCGGGCTCAAGGTGGACGCGCCGCTGACGGCGACGGCCGCGGATGGCTACACGCAGACGCTCGCGCCGGAGGTGCTGGGCCGCGCGGACGCGCTGCTGGCGTACACGGTCGACGGGGGGCCGCTGCCGGCCGACGCGGGGCCGCTACGTCTGGTGGTGCCGGGGGCCAGGGGGCTGTCGGTGAAGCAAGTGGTGCGCCTGGGGCAGCCCTGATGTCCGGGCTCTCCAGTGTCCTGCCGGCCGAGTGGGCGCCGCAGGTCGGCGTGATGTTGACGTGGCCGCACGAGGACAGCGACTGGCGGCCGTTCCTCGCGGCGGTCGAGCCGGTGTTCGTGCGGATCGCCGTCGAGGTGGCGCGGCGAGAGGATGTGGTGATCGCGTGCAGGGACGTCGCGCTCGCCGGGCGCGTGCGGATGTTGCTGCGGGCGGCCGGGGTCGACCTCGCGCGGGTGCATCTGCATGCCGTGCCGACGCAGGACACCTGGGCCCGCGACCACGGCCCGATCACGATCGTTCGCAGGGACGCGCCGCTGCTGCTCGACTTCGGGTTCAACGGCTGGGGCGGCAAGTTCGCGGCCGATCAGGATGACCAGATCTCGCGGCGCCTGCACGGACTCGGGGCCTTCGAGCAGGCGCCGATCGCCCGCATCGACCTCGTGCTCGAGGGTGGCAGCATCGAGACGGACGGCGCCGGTACGCTGCTGACGACCCGCCAGTGCCTGCTGTCGGCGACGCGCAGCGGGCTGTCCGAGGCCGAGATCACGGCGCAGCTGACGGCGCTGTTCGGGCTCGAGCGGGTGCTGTGGCTCGGTCACGGGCACCTCGAGGGCGACGACACGGACGGCCACATCGACACGCTGGCCCGCTTCACCGATGCCGGCACGATCGCGTATCAAGGCTGTGGCGATCCGGCGGACCCGCACTTCGCGGGCTTGCAGGCGATGGCGGGCGAGCTGGTGGCGATGCAGACACTCGATGGCACGCCGTACCGACTGGTGCCGCTGCCGTGGCCACGGGCCCGCTTCTCGGCCGAGGGCGAGCGCCTACCCGCGAGCTACGCGAACTTTCTCATCATCAACGACGCGGTGCTGGTGCCCACGTACGACGACCCGGCGGATGCGCGCGCGTTGGCGGCGCTGGCAGACTGCTTTCCGGGGCGTGAGGTGGTCGGCATCGACTGCCTGCCGGTGATCGAGCAGTACGGCAGCCTGCACTGCCTGACGATGCAGCTGCCGCAGCGCCTGTCCCTCGGGCCAGGTACGGCGTAGGGCCTGGGTGAAGGTCTGCGCGCATGCGCGCGCTCGACACGGCCCGGCACGGGTATCCCTGCGGCGACCCGGCGGGTGAACTGCGTTACGCTGGGTCATGCGATCGTTCGTTGGCTGGGGCGTGTTGCCGCTCGCGCTCGCTTGCTCCTTCAACCCCAAGGGGGTCGACACGCTGGAGACCGGCACCACCGTGACCACCGGGCCGGGCGACGACGCGGGGACGACGGACGCGGGGATGAGCACGACCGGTGAACCGACGACCACCGCCGGCGTCACGACGAGCACGGGCGAGCCGGGGGTCACGAGCGAGCCGGAGACGACGCAGCCCACGACGACCGAGCCGGTGACCACAGTGACGACCGGACCGGAGCCGGGCAGCTCGACGACGGAGGTGGAGACGACGGAGCCGCGGCGGTGCCGGGAGAAGTTTTACAAGCAGGTCTTTCTGGTCGAGGACGCGGCGGTCGTCGCTCCGATGCAAAAGAGCATGAGCGGCAAGGGGGAGGGCGTCATCGCGTTCTCGCCGACGGCGGAGGAGGGCTCGGCCACCTTCACCGTCGACCTGCCCTGCGACGACGAGATCTTCGTGTGGGTCCGCGTGCAGGACAGCAAGCCGGGGACGGTCGACGACGACCCGGACTCGTATTACGTGAGCACGGACGGCGCGCCCGAGACCGGCTGGTACTACGGCTGTCAAACCGAGGGCAAGCCGGCGGGCTATCACTGGTTACGGGTCACCTCGGCGGACACTCCGAGCTGCGGCGGCCCGGAGTACGTGCCGAACCTGAGCGCGGGTAGCCACACGTTTCTCCTGCGCAACGGCGAGCCGAAGGGCGTCGATGGGACGGTGGCGGCGGTCGCCCGGCTGCTGGTCACGAACGACATGAGCTACGTGCCGGTCGCGCCGGAGTAGCCGGCGCTCGCGCGGGGGCTGGCGCCAGTGCGCATGCTTGCGTGGGGAGGGGTGGCGCCGGGGCGAGCGCGGACGTATAGGAGGGGCGCAAGATGAGCAAGCGTAACCCGACCTTGACGATCGGCCTGGTGCAGCAGCGCTGCAGCGAGGACCGCGACGCCAACCTCGAGGCATCGATCGCGGGGGTCCGCGAGGCGGCGGCCCAGGGCGCCGAGCTGGTGCTGCTGCAGGAGCTGCACACGGGCGTGTACTTCTGCCAGACCGAGGACACCGAGCGCTTCGACATGGCGGAGTCGATCCCGGGGCCGAGCACGGAGCAGATCGGGCAAGTCGCACGCGAGCTCGGCGTGGTGATCGTCAGCTCGCTGTTCGAGCGGCGCGCGCCGGGGCTCTATCACAACACGGCGGTGGTGCTCGAGCGCGACGGCAGCATCGCCGGCAAATACCGCAAGATGCACATCCCGGACGACCCGGGCTTCTACGAGAAATTTTATTTCACGCCCGGCGACCTCGGCTTCACGCCGATCGATACGTCGGTCGGTCGGCTCGGCGTACTGGTGTGCTGGGACCAGTGGTACCCGGAGGCCGCGCGCCTGATGGCGCTCGCGGGCGCGGAGGTTTTGTTGTATCCGACGGCGATCGGCTGGGAGCCGAGGGATGAAGAGCTCGAGCGCGGCCGGCAACGCGAGGCGTGGATCACCGTCCAGCGAGCGCACGCGATCGCCAACGGCTTGCCGGTCGTGGTCGCGAACCGCGTCGGCCACGAGCCCGATCCGAGCGGGCAGGCGCCGGGGATCGACTTTTGGGGGTCGAGCTTCATCACCGGACCGCAGGGCGAGTTCCTGGCCCAGGCGCCGGTCGGCGAGCCGGCGGTGCTGGTGACGCAGGTCGACCGCGCGCGCAGCGAGAAGGTGCGGCGGATCTGGCCGTACCTGCGCGACCGCAGGATCGATGCTTATGAAGATCTGACCCGGCGTTATCGCGATTGATCGAGGCTGTGCCCTCCCTGGCCTTCGGGACAGCCTGGGTGCTACTGGGGGTCAGCCGCCCTTGGCCTTGGCCTTGGCCTTGCCCTTGGCCTTGATGCTGCCCGGCTTTGCGGTGGGTGCAGTGCGGGTCTCGCGGGCGGGCGGTCGCGGCATCGAGGACTTGATCCACAGGCCCATGGCGAAGCACAGCACGAGGGTGACCCAGAAGGTCAGCGGCGCGGGCCAGCCCTCGAGGCCGTGGCGCAGGTTCATGCCGAGGAGGGTGGCGACCGCGGTGACCGGGAGGAACACGGCGGCGATCATGTTGAGTCGGTGGGCCGCCTCGAGCATGTGCTGGGCGTCGTGCGCCTGCTCCTCGGCGCGGCGGGCGATCGTGTAATCGAGGCCCTCCTGGGTGTGGGCGTGCAGCAGCTCGAAGCTGCGTTCGGCGTCCCCGGAGAGGTCGCGCACCGTGATCAGGTTGCGGTCCTCCTTGGCGGCGTCGCGGGCCTCCTGCAAGGTGCGGTGCATGTTGCGGGCGCTCCGCAGCAGCGGGCTGGTGCTGCGTACCAGCGAGAACCACTCGTCGGCGGAGTCGGCCGCGTCGGCGCGCGCCTCGAGCTTGTTGGCCTCCTCGAGGAAGGCCTCGACGTGAGCGCGCAGGCCGGCGATGCCGGGTGCACCGCCGCCGCTGCCGAGCCAGGTGCCGTCGGGGCTGCGCCAGAACAGCCGGGCGTCACGCTTCTCGGGCGTCGCGGGATCGGGGAGGAGGTGCAGGATCACGAGCAGGTGACCGCCGTGGCTCATGATGCGCTGCTTCCCGGCCTGGTTGCCCATGCGCTCGCGAAAGCTCTCGGGGCACTGCCAATTGTGCGGGATCGGGCTCGACATGCCGGGAGAGTATCCTTCGGGCGCCTCGCGGGGAGAAGAGGTACGTGTTTGCGCGATAGAGATTGACCGCTGGCGCGAGATCTCCCAGGAGCGCGCATGTGGTCCTACACGCCGTAAAGCTCGTCGCTCCAGGCGATCGCGGATCACGTCGCGGCGACCTTTGTTCCGTGACGGAGGCGGACCCGGACCGGCAGGTGAACGCGCTACGATGCGAGGATGAAGCTTCGTACGATCCCTTGCACCTTCGCGCTCCTCCTCGCGTGCGGCCTGGAAAAGGGTGGTAGCGCCGACGGCACCTCAGGCAGTGAGGGCGGCGCCACGTCGAGCACCGGCGACCCGCAGACGACAGGCACCGGCGATCCGACGACGGGCGCGACGACCTCGACCGACACTGGCACGGACGACGGCACGGCGAGCAGCGTGTCGATCTCGACCGGCGAGACGGGTGCGACGGGCGAGACGGGTGCGACGGGTGCGACGGGTGACACAGGGGACACGGGCGGGACCGGCGACCTGCGGCCCGGCGAGTGCCGCAGCAACGAGGACTGCTCCGACGAGATGTCCGAGAGCTGCTTCGCGCCGGGCCAGTCGAATTGCGGCGCCTGTCAGGTGCCCCCGATGCCGTGCATGTTCGACGAGAGCTGCGAGGAGGGGTTCGTGTGTATCCCCTTCGTGGCCGATTGCGCGTGCAGCAACGACGAGGGCGAGTGCGTGCCGGTCTGCGAGGGGGACAGCTGTGGGCCCGGGGCCACCTGTGACGCGGTCACCGGCCGCTGTGAGCCGCTCACGTGCTCGCAGGACGGCGTGACCTGCATGCCGCTGTTCGCGTGCGAGCCGGGCAGCGGTGGCGACGAGTGCCAGCGTATGACCTGCGAGACGGACGCGCAGTGCGGCGGTATGCCGTGCGTCGAGGGCGGCTGTTTCGAGAGCTTCGGCGTGTGCCAGCTACCGGCGCCATGAAAGATTGGTCAGGTTGGTCAGGTTGGCCAGGTTGGCCATGAAAGGTTGGCCAGGCCAGGTTGGCCAGGCCAGGTTGGCCGGGTTGGCCAGGGCGATCGGGCGGGTTCACGAGCGAAACACGATGTCTTCGCGCGCGAACCACCGGGTGCAGGCCCATAGACTCCCGGCGGCGAGCAGGACCAGGGACGCGAACACGAGCACGATGAGGCCCGGTTCGGCGGTGCCGGCGAGCAGCTCGCGGGTGGCGAGCGAGACGTTGAAGACGGGGATGAGGGCGGTGACGGCGGTGAGGCGCGAGCCGGGGGCGAGGGCGAGGGCGGCGGGCACGACGACGACGATCATCAGGGGGCTGATGATGCTCATCGCCTCCTTGTAGCTACGCGCGTAGACCGAGAGCATCAGCAGGAGCGCGGCGAAGAACATGCTCAGCGGGACGAGCATGGCGAACACGACCGCGATCGCGCCGGGGGCGAGGACCTGGGCGATCGCGCCGAGGACCTCGGGCGGGATGCCCTCGATGCCCTGGCGGACGCTGAAGTAGAGGCCGAGCATGGCGATCAGGGCCGAGGCGATGCCAGCGAACGCGACGACCGCGAACTTGCCGAGCACGAGGGTACGGCGGTGGACCGGGGCGGTCAGCAGGGTCTCGAGGGTGCCGCGCTCCTTCTCGCCGGCGGCGAGGTCGATCGCGGGATACATGCTGCCGGTGAAGCAGAAGATGATGAACATGTAAGGCAGCAGGCCGCCGATGAACTTGCCGAGGCGCTCGCGCGGGGAGGCGACGTCGTGCTCCTGGACCTTGACCGCGTGGACGACGTTGGGGCTGACGCCCATCGCGGCGAAGCGGCGGACGAGCAGGCCCTGCTCGAAGCTGTCGAGGGCGTCGAGCACCCGCTTCTTCTGGATGTCGAAGTCGTCGCTGGACTTGAAGAGCAGGGTCAGGCCGCCGGGGCCGTGGGCGTCGACGTCGCGGCGAAAGGTCGGGTCGAGCACGATGGCGGCGTCGATCTGCTCCGCGGCGATGCGCGAGGCCAGCTGCGAGATATCCCGGGTGAGCTCGACGTCGATGCCGGGTTGCGCGTCGAGGTGGTCGGCGAGGCCGCTGTCCTGTTTGGGGTCGGCGACGGCGACCATGAGCACCTTGTTGCGGGCCTCGTCGGCGCGCGACTGGGTGAACCTGGCCATGCCGACCATGAGCAGCGGGAACAGCAGCAGCGGCACGACGATCATGGCGATCAGCGTCCGGCGGTCACGCAGGGTGTCGAGCAGCTCCTTGCGGAGCACGGCGAGGAAAGGGGTGCGGGCGAGGATGCTCATACGGTGGTCTCCGAGGCCTCGATGCGGCGCACGAATTCCTCCTCGACGGAGGAC
The DNA here is from genome assembly GCA_043752905.1 of Nannocystis sp. Classification (GTDB taxonomy): domain Bacteria; phylum Myxococcota_A; class Polyangia; order Nannocystales; family Nannocystaceae; genus Nannocystis. The sequence continues at coordinate 13,680 of JAYUXQ010000057.1, forward strand.
TGGCCGGACGCGGCGGTGAACTCGGCGAAGGTGCCGCTGTAGATGACTCTGCCGCCGTGCACGATCGCCAGGTCGTCGGCGAGCATCGTCACCTCGCTCATGATGTGGGTCGAGAACAGGACGGTCTTGCCGTCGGTGCGGCACTGCCGGATAAATTGGATGATCGCGCGGGCGGCGATGACGTCGAGGCCGGAGGTGGCCTCGTCGAACACTAGCACCTCCGGGT
>JAYUXQ010000058.1:0-5734 GCA_043752905.1 Nannocystis sp.
GCGGCCTCTCGTGTGCGTGGCGATCGTCGCGTCGATGGTGTCGCCGAAGATCTTCGCGTGGAAGGGGGACATCCGCGACACCGGGCCGGCGCGGGCGCAACTGCGCGGGCTGCTGTTCTGATCGGCGGGGGCTGTGGGCGACTTCGGCGATCGCTGACGACGAGCGGCTGACACTGCAAGCATGATGTGTAGCCCAACGCAAGGCATGGTGGATGAAGCACAACGGTGGAAGCAGCAATTGTCGCGTCAGCCTCTTCCAACCGTCGAGCAGCAGGCAGCGATGCTTTCCCATGCCTGGGAACGATTTCGGAACTGGTTTCGGGAGGATGTTCTGGATGCGAGATATTTTCGGCATCTCCCTCGCTCGTTGCAAAAAACGGAAGATGACCCGGGCCTTAACCGCAGCAATGAGTAGTCCTCTTTTGAGGACTACCGGATCTGGAACAGCCGCCTCCGTGCACTTTCCCGCGCTCAATCGCTCCGCAAACGCGTACCCTGGACGAGCCTGATGCCTCGCCCGACCAAGCGCAGCTGCCTGGCTTGCCTGACCAAGAAGCGGCTGATCGGCCTGGCCGGGGAGTTCGAGGTTGCTGTCGCACAGGTCGAGCCCAAGGCAGCCTTCGTCGAGGCCCTGGCGCACTCCAAGGCGGCGAGTTTCGGCAAGGTCCTCGAGTCCCTTCCGGCCACGGAGCTGCGTCTGGTCTGCCGCTCCCACGAGTTGCCGACCAGCGGCTCCAAGCCGGCTCTGGTCGCCCGGATCCGCGGCGACGACCGTGATGACGCTACGCAGACAAGTCTGCTCGCCGGGCCCAACGAAGAGGACGCCGCCGATGAGGCACTTGCTGCCGTCTTCGCCCGGGCCCTGCCCTCGATCGCCGGCCTGGTCCCGCTGCTCAACCAACGAGAGCTCGCCACCGTCCTGCGCCGGCTCGACGAGCACCACGGCGTGGCGATCGATCTGACGGGCGTCGTGGGCCTCGACGGGCTCTCTGCGGCGCTCACTCGGGCCTGCGAGCTACCGATCTTCCTGGCCGAGCTCGACCGCGACCAGCTGGCCAAGGTCTGCGACCGCTACGCCCTCACACCCCGCAGTACGTCCCATGAGGACCTGCTGCGAGCGATCCTCGCAGCAGCCGCAGGCATCACGGAGGACGAGGCCCTCGAGCTGGAGGCCGAGCGCGCTCAAGCTGCCACCCTGAAGGTCACTCCGGCACCAGCGCCCGCGTCCGCACCAACGCCCGCGCCCACACCGGCCCCCGCCGACAGGTATCGTGCCGCCCTCGACGCGCTCCCTCGCGGTGTCCTCCACCGAGTCGAAGCCAACTTCGACCCCGGCGACCTCCCCAGGCCCGGCGAGCTGGTCCGCGCCCGCCAGCGCCAGTACCTGGTCAGCGAGGTCCTCTCGCCGGCCACCCATGATCGGAACCCCAGAACGGGCCTCCAGCCAGCCACGCTGGTCAAGCTGGTCTGCCTCGACGACGACGCCCAGGGTCGCGAGCTTGACGTCTTCTGGGAGCTCGAGGTCGGCGCCGAGCGCATCGATCCGACGCGCCAGGGCCTCGCGGGCATTGACGCCTTCGACCCACCGGCTCGCTTCGGCGCCTACTACCACGCACTTCAGTGGAACTGCGTGACCACGGCCACCTCGCCCGAGGACGAGCGAGTCCAGGCGCCGTTTCGGGCCGGCATCGCGATCATGCAGCACCAGCTCGTGCCGCTACAAAAAGTCCTGGCCTTGCCGCGGGCCAACTCGTTTATCGCCGACGACGTCGGTCTCGGCAAGACCATCGAGGCCGGACTCATCCTGCAAGAGCTGCTGCTGCGCCAGCGCCTCGACCTGATCCTGATCGTCTGCCCGTCGGCGATCTGCCTGCAGTGGCAAGGCGAGATGGAGCGCCGCTTCGGCCTCCGCTTCGAGATCGTCAACCGCGAGCACATCGCCAAGATCCGCCGTGAGCGCGGCGTGGGCACCAATCCCTGGGAGTGCGGGCGCCGCTTCATCGTCTCGTATCAGACCCTGCGCCGACCCGAATATCAGGAGTCTCTACTCGGCGCCCTCGGCGACCGCCGGACCAAGAGCATGCTGGTCCTCGACGAGGCCCACACCGTCGCGCCAGCCAGCAACCAACAGCGCTACGCCGTCGACTCCAAGCTGACCAAGCTCGCCCGCCAGCTCGCGCCGCGCTTCGAAAACCGCCTGTTCTTGTCGGCCACACCTCACAACGGCCACAGCAATAGCTTCTCGGCCCTGCTTGAGCTCCTCGACCCGACCCGCTTCACCCGCGGTGTGCCCGTCGAGGGTGCGCGCTCGGCCCTTGAGGCGGTGATGGTCCGCCGGCTCAAACGCGACCTCATCGGCAACAGCACCCTCGCGTTCCCAGCTCGCCGCCTGATCGAGCTGCGGTTGACCGACGACGCTGACACCTGGCACCTCGCTCACGCCGTCCAGGGCGAGGCCGCCACCGTTCCCGGACCACTTCGCGCCGTCGCCAGCCACGAGCTCGAGCTGTCCGAGTTGCTCGACGAGTACAAATCGCTGTGCGAGCCCACCGCCAAGCGCGACCAGCGGGTGTTCATCTGCCTGCAGAAGCGCCTTCTCTCGAGCTGCGCCGCGTTCGCTCGCACCCTCGAGGTTCACCTCGCCAAGACCGGCCTGCGGATCCTCGCCAAGATCGACGACACACCGCAGGTCGACATCGGCGACGCCCCCAGCGACGAGATCTACGGCGAGGAGTTCGACGGAGAGGTCGAGCAGGAGGTCACCGGCGGTGGCCGACTCCCGACCCAGCCCAGCGCCCGCGCTCGCGCCGAGGCCGTCGTCGAGCGCATGCAGGTGCTGGTCCGTGGCGCTCAATCGCGCCCCGAAGGCAAACTGCTGGGCGTGCTCGCCTGGATCCGCGAGCACCAGTGCCCCGCCGTCGGCCGGCAATGGTTCGATACGGCGGCGTCCGCCCGCGAGACCTGGTCCGCCACGCGCCTCATCATCTTCACGGAGTACGCAGATACCGCCGCGTACATCATCAAGCTCCTGCGCGCCGCCCTCGCCGGTACCGAGCGCGAGCACGACCGCATCGCCTACTTCCACGGCGCCATGTCCGACGATCAACGGCGCGAGCTGCAGGCCAACTTCAACGCCCGACCCGACCGACACCCGGTTCGGATCCTGGTCGCCACCGATGCCGCGCGCGAAGGCGTCAACCTCCAGGCGCATTGCGCCGATCTGATCCACTACGATATCCCCTGGAACCCTGGTCGTCTCGAACAGCGAAACGGCCGCATCGACCGGACGCTGCAACCCTCGCCCGAGGTCCGTTGCATGTACTTCGCCTACCCGCAGCGCCGCGAAGATCGTGTCTTGCAGGTCCTCGTCGTCAAGGTCCAACGTATTCACGCGCAGCTCGGCTCGCTCTCCGCGGTTATCGTCGATCGCATCGAGGAGACCCTCGAGACCTTCGGCATCGATCAGCAGACCCAGCAGCGCCTCGACCTCGGCGATCTCCATGACCCCGAGGCCGCGCGGGTGGTCGAGCGCGAGGTCGAGTCGATCCGCCCGGACGCCGCCCGCCTGAGCGCCGAGATCGAGGCCGCCGCCGACTGCTACCACCGCTCGCGCGAGTTCTTCGCCCCCGATGCCGAGGGCCTGCGCGAGACCCTGAGCATGGCCCTGGCGCTCGCCGGGGCCGAAAACGACGGCCGCTTCGAGCCCAGCGACACCGCCCGCGACTCCGACCACCCGGACGAGCCGACCCACTACATCGTCCCGGAGCTGCCCGAGGACTGGGCCCGCACCCTCGACACATTACGCCCGCCGAGGCCCAAGTCCGAGGCCCCCTGGGCCTGGCGCAACGCCACCCCGCCCAAGCCGGTCGTGTTCGAGCCGCTGAGCCGCATGACCGATGATGTCATCCAGCTCCACCTCGAGCACCCCTTCGTTCGCCGCGCGCTCGCTCGCTTCACGTCCCAGGGCTACGCCGCCCACGACCTGCACCGGGCCACACTGGTCCGCTATCGTGGCACCCATGCGCGCGTGGTCCTCATCGCCCGCATGAGCCTGTTCGGCGCCGGCGCCTCGCGCTTACACGACAGCCTGGTGCACCTCGTCGCCGAGATCCGCGGCGAAGGCCCGACCACGCCGCTTGAGCGCGAGCGCGACATCCTGGAGACCCTCGCCCAGCTGCGCACCGCCCTGCGGGCCCACACCAGCAACTGGCAACCCTCGCAGGCGTTCGTCGCCAAACACAGGGCCCGCATCGGCCAGGACATGAGCGCCCTGTGGCCTCGGCTCGCGGCCCAGGCCAGACAGGAGGCGCTCGAGCTGGTCCGCCGACTCGACGACCGCGGCGCCCGCGAGGCCGATCTGCTGCGCGAGATCTTGATCAACCAGCAAAAGAAGATCACCGATACCCTGGTCCGCACGCCTGAAGCCGACAGCGACAAGAGTGACCCCGTCACCCGGCAAATTCGCCTCGATCGCAAGCACATGCAGGACCGCCGCGAGGCGCTCGCCCGCGAGCTCGAGCGCGAGCCCCAGAAGCTGCGCGAGCACTACAAGGTGGCGAGCCAGCGCATCGAGGCCGTCGGCCTCGTCTACCTGATCCCGGAGACGCGCTGATCATGGCAATCGACGTCCACCGGATCTTCCACGAGACCTGGCTCGGCGAGGTCCAGCCGAGCGAGGGCCTCACCTTCAGCGTGCCCGTCCTCTGCGACGGCGGCGTGATGCAGCGACTGAGCGCCGCGCAGGCCCACGAGTTCGAGACCCACGCGATCAAGCCCGCGCGCGACCCCGACGACGACGAGGCCGAAGTCCCGGCACAGATCGTCGACCTGCGCGCCTGCCTGCTCGGCTTCTTCGGCTGGTCCGACGCCGAGCTCCACAGCCACGACCGCCAGCCCGAGGACCTGGTCCTGCGCCTCGCCGAGGAGGGCACCGAGCTGCGCCCGACCCTGGCGATCCCCCACGGCGACAAGGCCCGCGCCGCCCAGCCTGGCGCGCCGCCCAGCGCCCTCGAGGCCGGCGATCAGACGCCCGCCTCCCGCGCCGGTCAGCCCTACCAGCTGCTCGTCTGGGAGCTCCCCGCAGCCCTCGACCTCGACGCCGCCGAGAGCCAGACGACGACCTGGCACTACCCGCCGTCGGCCAAGTTCGAGCGCCTGCTACGCGAGACCCGGGTGCCGATGGGCCTGCTCGGCAACGGCGACCTGCTGCGCCTGTTCTACTGTCCCCCGGGACAGGCGACCGGATGGGTCCAGTTCCCCGTCGGCTACATGGCCACCCCGGCCGGCCGCGACATGCTCAGCGCCCTGCGCGAGCTGCTGCACGCTGACCGGGTCATGGGCGGCATGCCCGATACGCCGACCACCCTCGAGCTGCTCGAGCAGAGCCGCGATCGCCAGGCCGATGTCACCACCCGCCTCGGTGACCAGGTGCGCGAGGCCCTGCAGATCCTGCTCGAGGGCTTCGAGGCCGCCAGCCACCGCGACGGCCGCGAGGTCCTGCGCGAGGCCATGCGCCAGGAAGGCAACCACGTCTACGAGGGCCTGCTGACCGTGATGCTGCGCCTGATCTTCGCGCTCTACGCCGAGGACCGCGCCCTGCTGCCCGTCGAGCACACGGTCTACGCCCGCCACCTGAGCGTGAGCGGCATGTACGCCGGCCTCGTCGCCGACGCCGATGCATATGGCGACACCATGGATCAGCGCTTCGGGGCCTGGCCCCGCCTGGTCATGCTAT
>JAYUXQ010000059.1:0-2265 GCA_043752905.1 Nannocystis sp.
CGCGCGATGGAGAAGGTGCTCGGCGTCGACTTCCATCAGCTGTGGGAGGAGTTCGAGCTCGACACCACGCGGCGGTTTCAGGCCCAGGCGCGTGCGATCCGGGCCCGGGGTGTCCGCGAGGGCCGACGCGTCACGTATTCCACCACGAGCGCGGCCTCGGGCCAGTTCAACCGCCACCCGTTCTGGTCGCCCGACGACGAGTACCTGTACTTTTATCAGGACGACGGCCACAGCAACCCCGGCATCCGCAAGCTCCCGGCGATGGGCGGACGGATCCGCGAGGGCATCGGCATCGGCCGCCAGGGCATGAACCTCGACATCCAGCGCGTCGTCGAGGTCCAGGACGCTGCCTCCGGCTCGTTCGTGCTGTCGACCCCCGACATGGTCTTCGAGGTCACCCAGGTCCACGACTTTCGCTACTCGTGGAGCGACCTGGTGCTGTGGCACGGCGGCGACCGCAACAACGTCGAGGCGCTGACCCGCGGCATGCGGACCCGCGACCCCCACGTCTCACCCGACGGTCGCACGGTCGTGTTCTCGCGCAACGACGCCGCCCAGTCGCGCCTCGCCTTCCTCGACCTGCACACCCGCAAGGTCGTCGAGGTCGCGCCGGGCGACGATCGCATTGGCCAGGTGTTCTCGCCGCGCTGGGCCCCCGACAGCAGGCGGGTCGCCTACTCGGGCTGGCGCGAGGGCGGCTACCGCGACATCTACGTGTACGACCGCGATTCGGGGCAAACCACGCGGATCACCGCCGACCGCTTCCTCGACACCGAGCCGTGCTGGACCCCCGACGGCGCGTGGATCCTGTTCTCCAGCGACCGCGACGACGTGTTCAACATCTACGCCCACGAGCTCGAGACCGGGCTCGTGCATCAGGTGACCAACGTGCTCGGCGGCGCCTTCGAGCCGGTCGTCAGCAACGACGGCACCCGCGTCGCGTACATCGGCTTCTCGGCGCAGGGCTACGACCTGTGGACCATGAAGCTCGACCCGGCCGAGTACTTCGCGCCGATGCCGGTCCAGGACGCCCTGCCGCAGATCGACGACCCGACCCCGCCCCTCACGACCGGCGTCGAGCGGCCATTGACGCCCCGCAGCCGCCGCTATCGGGCGATCCGCACCATGTATCCACGCACGCTCCTGCCCGCGGTCGCCGATATCAGCACCTCGCTGTTCGGCACCGAGATCGGCGCGACCTTCCAGGTCATCGACGTGCTCGGCTTCCACGCCTTGACGGCGCACGGCGGCTATCACACCGCCTTCGACGCGCCGCTCGGCTCGGTCGCCTACCGCTACACGCAGCTGCTGCCGACCTTCGCCCTCGGCTTCGGCCGCGGCTACGCCCAGCGCAACGGCTTCGCCCGCTACAACTACGACAGCGAGCCCGGCGGCGCGGAGACCTACCGCCTCACCGGCTACCGCGAGCGCATCACGCAGGTCACCGGCGACGTCAGCGTGCCCGTCGTGCGCCACCCGATCCACTCCGCCGACGCCAGCGTCGGCTACAGCTACACGCAGTTCGCCAACGTCGACCAGGGCGGCCGCGTCGACCCCAACGCGCCGGCCTCGACCCAGCCCGAGGTCGGCGGCCTCGGCCAGGTCGACTTCGGCGTGACCTACTCGAACCTGCGGTCGGTCAAGTTCGGCTATGGCAGCGAGACCGGGCGCAGCGCCGGCGTGCGCCTCTCGGTCATCGACCCGCACCTGGGCGGTCGCTTCGGCGATGTCCAGGTCACCGGCAGCTACGCCGAGGTGATCCGCATGCCGTGGCGCGGGCACCAGAACCTCGCGCTGCGGGTCGCGGGCGGGCTCTCGGCTGGCGGCCTCGATCGCCGCGGGGCCTTCTTCGTCGGCGGTTATTCGCAGCAGGAGGACGTGATCCGAACCTTGCTCGTGCGCGACCCCTACGCCGAGGTCGGGGTCCTGCGCGGCTTCCAGCCTGGCGCCTTCGCCGGCCGTTATTACACCGTCGGCAACATCGAGTACCGGATCCCCGTCGCCGACGTCGAGCGCGGCCTCGGCACGCTCCCGCTGTTCATGCGCCGCATCACGATGATCCCGTTCGGCGACATCGGCGGCGCGTGGACCACCAACTTCACCCGTCAGGCATTCAAGGTCGGCGTCGGCGCCTCGCTCGTGCTCTCGTTCAAGCTCGGCTACCTCGACGGCATCGACCTGTTCCTGCAATACGCCCACGGCTTCGACCCCAAGTTCGGCCTCAACACCTTTCGTGCGATGGTCGCGCGCAGCTTTTAGAAATAG
>JAYUXQ010000060.1:0-2265 GCA_043752905.1 Nannocystis sp.
CAGCTCGGGACGATGATGATGGGCGTCGTCGACATGGTCATGGTCGGCGGGCTCGGCAAGGACGCGCTCGCGGCCGCGGCGCTGGGCAATGTATGGACGATGGGCACGCTGATCATCGGTATGGGCGTGACGCTCGGCATGGACCCGCTGCTGACGCAGGCGCACGGGGCCGGCGACGGGCGGGCGGTCGGGCTGACGATGCAGCGCGGGCTGGTGGTCGCGGCGCTGGCGAGCCTGCCGACGATGTTGCTATGGTTCTGGACCGGGCCGGCGCTGGTGCTGGCCGGGCAGTCGCCGGTGCTCGCGGGGATGGCCCACGACTACGTGATCGTGCAGCTCCCGAGCGCATTCGGCTTCCTCGGCTTCACGGTGCTACGGTCGTACTTGCAGGGTCGCAGCATCGTCGCGCCGGCGCTGTGGATCACGCTGCTGGCGAACATCCTCAACGCGGCGATCAACTGGGTGCTGATCTTCGGGCACCTCGGGTTTCCGGCGCTCGGCCTGACCGGCGCCGGGATCGCGACCGGGGTGACGCGGGTGCTGATGTTCGTCGCGCTGGCGCTGCTGATCTGGCGCACCGGGCTGCATCACGGCGCGTGGCAGCCGTGGAGCCGCGCCGCGTTCGCCCCTGCGGGCCTGCGCGCGATCGCGCTGCTGGGGATCCCGGTCGGCTTGCAGCTCGGGCTCGAGATGTGGGCGTTCCAGGCGGCGACGCTGTTCGCCGGGTGGCTCGGCGAGGTGGAGCTCGCGGCACACACGATCGTCATCAACCTGGCGTCGCTGTCGTTCATGGTGCCGCTGGGGATCTCGATGGCGGCGGTGACCCGCGTCGGGAACCTGCTCGGCGTGGGCGACCGCGCCGCGGCGCAGCGGGCCTCGTGGATCGCGCTCGGCATGGGCGCCGGGGTGATGTGCGTGTCGTCGATCTGCTTTGTGGTGCTTCGCTGGGCGCTGCCGCGGGCGTATACGACCGATCCGACGGTGATCGTCGGGGCGGCGAGCTTGTTGCCGATCGCCGCGGCGTTCCAGCTGTTCGACGGGATGCAGGTGGTCGGCGGTGGGATCTTGCGCGGTATGGGGCGCACGCGCCCGGCCGCGTGGTTCAACCTGCTCGGGTACTACGTGCTCGGGTTGCCGCTCGCCTTGTACCTGGCCTTCGAGACATCCATGGGCGTCGCCGGGATCTGGTGGGGGCTGACGCTCGGGCTGTTCGTCGTCGCGGCCTTGATGGTCGGGTGGGTCGGGGCACGCGGGCCCGCCCACGCGCGTGTATGAGCACCGTGGCGGCAGATCACGTTGTATATCGCCGACGACAGGGCCCGCTACCGACGATGCTCGCGCACGCGGGCCGGCGGGACCGGCATGGGCGGCGGGGGTGGTGGCATGGGCCGGATCACCGTGAAGCCGCCGACGCTCGCGAGCCTGCTCGCGAAAGACATCGAGCACTGCCTCAAGACCCACGTTCCCACGGGCGCCTATCAGTTGACGCTCGCGGTCGAGACGACCCGCGTCGAGATCGTCGATGTCGACCGGGGAACCGACCGGGGAACCGCGGGCCCTGCGATCTTCGTTCGTGCGTTGTTCCGAGGCATGCGCCGCGGGCCCGCGTCGGCTATGCTGCCGCCCCCATGTCTCCCCCCAATTTGCCGCAGCGAGCCCGCGTGGTCGTCATCGGCGGCGGCATCATCGGTTGCTCGGTCGCCTATCACCTGGCCCACATGGGCTGGCGCGACGTCGTGCTGCTCGAGCGCGACCGCCTGACATCCGGCACCACGTGGCACGCGGCGGGCCTCATGGTCACCTTCGGCTCGACCTCCGAGACCTCGACGGAGATGCGCAAGTACACGCGCGACCTGTACAGTCGGCTCGAGGCCGAGACGGGCGTGGCGACCGGCTTCAACCCGGTCGGCTTCATCGAGGTCGCCTGCGACATCGACCGTCTCGAGGAGTATCGCCGCGTGTCGGCGTTCAACCGCTACTGCGGCATCGACGTCCAGGAGATCTCGGCGAGGCAGGTGGAGGACCTGTTCCCGCTGGCGCGCACCGACGACATCCTCGCCGGCTTTTATGTGAAAGACGACGGCAAGGCCAATCCCGTCGACGCGACGATGGCCCTGGCCAAGGGCGCCCGCCTGCAAGGGGCGACGGTCCTCGAGGGCGTGCCGGTCACCAACATTCGCCAGCGGCGCGGCGTGGTCACCGGGGTCGATACGCCGTACGGCAGCATCGAGGCCGAGTATGTCGTCAACTGCACCGGCATGTGGG
>JAYUXQ010000061.1:0-5729 GCA_043752905.1 Nannocystis sp.
CCCGCGCTGCTGCTCGGCAAGAAGATCGCCACCACGGATCTGCAGGAGGTCCACGGCGACGACCCCGAGCTCGGTGAGGACGCCGAGGGCGTGATGGGCGCACGGGTGCCGTTCGGGCCGTTTCTCGCGATCGCGGCCTTCGAGTACATCCTGATCCCGGAGCAGATCGAGGCGCTGATCGCCCTCGTGCTGCCCTAGGCGAGGCGTGGTATGCCGGCGGGCCCGGGGACGCCATGGAGATCATCGACCTCCCGATCGTGCAGGCCATCTACGACGCGATCTCGCGGGCGCTGCCGCGGGCGCTGCGGGGCTACCTCGATCCGGCGATCGTGGTGCTCGCGGCGGTGCTACTCGGGGTGCTGCTGCGCGTCACGCTGTTTCGCTGGCTGCGCTGGCTGACCACGCGCAACCAGAGCCGCTACGACGACATCGTCGTCACCAGCTTGACCGGTCGCGTGGTCGCGTGGATGTTCCTCGGGGCGCTGTACTATCAATGCGAGGATCTGCCGTGGCGGCCGCGGACGATCGTCCTCACGCAGAACATCGTCGCCGCGCTGCTGATCGCGTCGGTGACGCTGGTGCTGATGCGCATGATCTCCGCGCTGATCCAGACCTACGGGACGACCAGCGCCGCCGGTGTCGGCGGGACCACGCTGATCCGCTACCTTGCCGCGGTCGTGCTGCTGTTCGTCGGCACGGTGTCCATCCTGGCGCTGTTCGGGATCTCGGTGGTGCCGGCGATCACGGCGCTGGGCATCGGCGGGCTCGCGGTGGCGCTGGCGTTCCAGGACACGCTGGCGAACGTGTTCTCGGGGCTGAACCTGACGCTCGCGGGGCAGGTCCGGGTCGGCGATTACATCAAGCTCGGCGAGGACGTCGACGGCTTCGTGGTCGACATCGGCTGGCGCGCGACCACCCTGCGCACGCTCGCGGGGCTGATCATCTTCATCCCCAACAAGAAGCTCGCCGAGACGGCGATGACGAACTACACGCGTGACCCGGGCATGTCGATCGAGCTGGTGTTCCGCACCGGCCTCGACTGCGACCCGGAGCGCGTCGAGACGATCGTGCTCGACGAGATCCAGCAAGCCGCGCAGGCGCTGCCGGGGATCCGCACGGAAGTCCCGGCGTGCGTGCGCTTCAAGGCGTTCGGCGATTGGGCGCTCGAGTTCAACGCATACGTCGACATCGTGAGCTTCCAGGATCGCATGGTCCTGCGCCACGAGCTGATGAAGCGGCTGCACCACCGCCTCAAGCGCGAGCAGATCGCGGTGCCGGTGCCGCAGCTGCGGGTCGACGCTCTGGCGGCGACTTCGACGACGACGACGACGACGCCATCATCATCATCATCATCATCATCATCATCGACGTAGTTGGAGACCACGAGGATGGCGAGCACACCCGCGAAGATCCAGGTGTTCACTTACAAGGATGGGCTGCTGGCCCGCCTCGCCCATGACCTGCGGCTGTCGCTCGGGCGCTTCGAGGTCGTGCGCGAGGGGGACGAGGTTCGGGGCAGGTTCTGGCCCGGATCGCTGACGGTCGACGGCGTGGTCGGACGCGACGGTGCCGTCGATACGACCGCCCTGTCGGCGTCGGACCGCAACAAGATCACCGGAAACATCGCCGAGCACGTGCTGGCGGTCGCGCGGCACCCGGAGGCGACGTTCGTCGGCAAAATTGTCGAGGGCGAGCGTGCGATCGACGGCACGCTGACGCTCGTCGGGCGCGCGGCGCCCGTGCGCGTCGAGGTGCGGGCGGTGAGTGGGCGGCTGACGGCCGAGGTGTCGCTGGTGCCGAGCCGCTGGGGCGTCGCGCCGTACAGGGCGCTCGCCGGGACGATCCGGCTCAAGGACCGCGTGCTCGTGAAGATCGACCTGCCCTCGGACGGCGATCGGTCGAGCCTGCGCTGGTCCGGGGCCGGTTGACGCGAGGCTGGTCGAAAGGACAGGTGGCGCCGGGGGCGGTCGACGCGGACCTGGTCAAAAGGACAGGTGCAGGCCGAGGCTGCCAGGGCCCACCTGGGGGGTCAGCCGGGCGCGCTGTGAGCCACGACTGCGCTTGCGCAGGCGGAGGCCGGTGCCCAGCAGCGCGGCGCCGAGGACGACCAGGACGGCGCCGGTGATGCCGGCCGCGAGCGCGAGGCCGTCGCTCTGGCGGGCGCGACGCGCGTGTGCGCCCTGGTCGGCCAGCTCCTGCGCGTTTAGGGGGCGCTGCTCGGCCTCGGCGGTGGCGAGCAGGGTATCGGCGGCCTTGCGGTCATGACCTCCGAGGACCAGGCCGCCGACCATGGTGGCGAGCAGCAGGGCGCCAAAACCGAGGCTGGTCGCGCCGGTCAGGGTCAACGCCTGGGCCCGCGCGGCGAGCCGCACGCGTGGGGCGTCCGCGGGACCCTCGGAGGTCGGTGTGGTCGTGGTCGCGGTCGCGCGAGGCGTGCGGGCGGCGACCGGAGCAGCGGGCCACGCGAGCGCGAGCACGACGGCGAGGGCGGCTGGCCTTGCAGACATGGCCCGAGAGACACAATGCACCGGCTGCGACATCGCCGGGCCAGGCTACCACGGCCGGGCGCCGCGGGGACAGCCCGGCGCGCGCGGCGAGGATCCGACCGCGAGGTGCCGCTCGCGGGAAGCAACGCGCGCGCCGCCGCGTAGGGGGCCCACATGCGTCTCCTCCCTCTCGTCCTCGCATGCGCCGGGCTCGGCTGCGCTTCGCGTCCTGCCGCCGCGGCCGCGCTGCGCCACCCCGGGTGCTTCATTCTTCATGACCTCGACCGCGGCACGCAGGTGCGGGTCCACCCCGCGGCCTGCGGGCGGGCGACGGTGCCGGCCTCGACCTTCAAAATTCCCCACGCGTTGATCGCGTTGCAGACCCGGGTGATCACGGACCCCATGGCCGAGGTCGCGTGGGACGGGACACCGCAGTGGAACGAGGCGTGGGAGCGGCCGCACTCGCTGGCGACGGCGATCCGCGACTCGGTGGTGTGGTTCTTTCAAAGGACCGCGGTGGCGATCGGCCGCGAGCGCATGCAGAGCTTCCTGGAGGCGCTCGACTACGGCAACGCGGAGGCGTCCGGCGAGCTGACGACCTTCTGGCTCGACGACGGCGCCCTGCGGATCACGGGCGACGAGCAGCTCGACTTTCTCCTGCGCATGTTCCGGCGCGAGCTGCCGATCGACCGCGCGCACGTCGACACTGTCGAGCGCCTGATGCTGTCCGACGAGCAGGTGCTCGCGCCGCGCCTGCCACCGGGCGAGAAGCTGCCGGTGACCGATGCGAAGATCCACGCGAAGACCGGCACGGGGCGCGGCGTGAGCTGGTGGGTCGGTCGCGTGACCGGGCCGCGCGGCGACTTCGTATTCGTCAGCCGCGTGACGACGACAGGCGAGCCCGCCCGCAAGTCGCCGGCGCTCGCGGCCGGGCTGCGGGCGCTGGTCCAGGCCAGAGCGCTGTGAATTTGAGAATGCGAGCCGGCCACTGCTCGATGCATGGTGACCACGTCGGTGGGGTCGCGTGGCTGGTGCTCGGGATGCTCGGGATGCGTCGCGCGCGACGGCCGGTCAGTCGACGGACTCCTCGCGGATGAAGGCGGCGGCCTTGTAGCCGATCAGCATGCTCGGCGCGTTGAGGGCGGAGACCGGGACGACCGGCATGATCGAGGCGTCGGCGACGCGCAGGCCGGTGACGCCGCGCACGCGCAGGCGGGCGTCGACGACCGAGCCGGGGCCCTGTCCCATCGAACAGGTGCCGGCGTAGTGATAGGTGGTCATGGCCATGGCGCGTACGAAGGCCGCCTTCGCGGCGCGTCCGCCGGCCCAGCGACCCGGGAGCAGCTCGCGGTTGCCGAACGCCTGCAGCGGGGCGCCGTCGGCGATCCGTCGGGCGAGCTCGACGCCCTTGATCATCGTGTCCATGTCCTCGGGATCGGCGAAGTAGGCCGGATCGACGATCGGGTGATCGGCGGCGCGGCGCGAGGCGAGGCGCACGGTGCCGCGGCTCTTCGGTTTGCCGAGGATGACGACGAGGCCGTAGATCCGGCGCACGAGCTGGCGGACTAGCAACGGCTTGAACGCCAGCGCCACGCCGGCCCGGACCATGCGCGGCAGGCGGGTGCGGTGGTACAGCGCGGGCGGGACGGTCAGCGCCGGCAGCATGCGCATGAAGGCCTCGCGAAAGCTCGAGCGCGCGGGGTAGACGACGTAGCAGGTGTCGGCCTGGTCGCGCGGGAGGTCGCTGGCCGGGTTGGCGCGATGAAAGCCGTAGACCTGGGGATAGTTGCTGTCGACCTCGCGGCGCGCGAGGTGGAACAGGGTCACGTTGGGATGATCCTGGAAGTTCTCGCCGACGCCGGGCAGGTCGAAGACGGGCGGGATGCCGTGGCCGACGACCTGCGCGCGCGGGCCGACACCGGACAGCATCAACAGCTTGGGAGACTCGAGCGCGCCGGCGCACAGCAGGGCCTCGCGGCGCACACGAGCGGTGTGTCGCGCGCCCTCGTGGTCGAACTCGACGCCGGTGAGGCGGCGGCGGTCGTCGAACACGAGCCGTTGCACGCCGGCGCCGGTCAGTACGACGAGGTTGGGACGATCGAGGTGCGGGCGCAGGAAGCCGACGTAGGCGTTGCGCCGCTGGTCCCCGCTGTAGTTCATCCACTCGTAGCCGAGGCCGCCGAGGAAGTCGCCGTCGTTGAGGTCCTGCTGGCGGTGAAAGCCGGCGGTCTCGGCGGCGATGATCGCGGCCTCGGTGAACTCGGTCGGCTCGCGGCGGTGGATGTCGAGGGTCCTCTCGATCACCTCGAAGTCGGGGGTGACGTCGTTCCATGACCAGCCGGGCGTGTCCCAGGCGCGAAAGTCGGCCGCGGAGCCGCGCAGATACACCATCGCGTTGATCGACCCGCTGCC
This sequence comes from Nannocystis sp., assembly GCA_043752905.1. Lineage (GTDB taxonomy): Bacteria > Myxococcota_A > Polyangia > Nannocystales > Nannocystaceae > Nannocystis. The sequence goes on from JAYUXQ010000061.1 coordinate 4,899, forward strand.
GCCCATGCCGCGACCCGAGCCCATGAACAGCGGGCGGTGCAGGCACGCGGCCTGCGGCACGGAGAAGCGCTCATACATCAGGCGGTCGTTGATGAAGGCGTCCTTGTAGCCGTCGGCGCGCAGGGTCTCCGGGTGCTGCTCGGCGGCGTCGCCCTGCTCGAGCAACAACACGCGCACGCGTGGGTCCTGCGACAGCTGGCCGGCGGCGACGCAGCCGGCCGAGCCGCCCCCGATGATGACGTAATCGAACTCGAAGCTGCCTGCGCGTGCCTGGGTCATGGCCGCGCGGACTTTATCACGGCCGCGGGCCCGGGCTATGCTGCCGCGACATGACGGACACCCTGATCCGGGCGCTGATCCTCGGCGTGCACGTGCTCGGCGGCGGCGTGTGGATCGGGGCGATGGCGTTTAGCGTGTTCGTCCTGCACCCGCGGGCCGAGCGCTTCTTCTCCGGCGGCAGCGCCTTCGAGGACTTCATCTTCACGGTCGTCCACGGGGCACGCTGGAAGGTGGTCGCGGGGATCGTCGGGATCGTCGCCAGTGGCGTCGCGCTCGCCGTGGCGATCGGGCCCGGGATCGCGGGATGGTCGGGGATCGTGGCGGCGAAGGTCGGGCTGCTCGTGATCTCGCTGGCGCTGTTCGTGTATGTGTCGTGGGTGCTGTGGCCGCTGCGGGTGTTCGCCAGCGCGGACGAGCTGCCGGCCGTGCGCCGGCGGTTCTGGTGGGTCGGGGTCGTGATGATCGGGTGTAACGCGCTCAACATGGGGCTCGGGATCCTCGCCCATGCGCTGCGGGGGTGACGGGGCGCGGTGGATCGTCAGGGGTAGTTCG
>JAYUXQ010000062.1:0-2263 GCA_043752905.1 Nannocystis sp.
GGCGCCAGCCTGACGACGGTCGCCGACGCCCGTCAGGAGTGGACGCGCGTCGATCAACGCACCTTGCCCTCACCCCGCGGCGACGCCCGCCGCCAGCGCCTCGGCCTCGGCCTCGGCCTCCAGCTCGATCAGCGCCTGCTCGGCGGCCGCCTGCACCTCCAGCCGATCGTCCGCCTCGACCTCGTCACCAGCCGCTTCGCCGTCCCGGCCGGCAGCGGCGAGCAGGACGACCGCGGCGCCAACCATCTCGACATCGGCCTCAGCCCCCGCCTCGGCGCCCGCCTCGAGATCCTGCGCGGCGTCTCGCTGCGCCTGACCGGCGGGCGCTACTTTCGTCCCCCGACCCTCGTCGAGCTGTTCGGCGATCGCGGCTACATCGTCGGTAACGAGGCCCTGCGACCCGAGCGCGGCACCAGCCTCGACGGCGGCGTCGTCGTCGACACCGGTCACCAGCGCACCAGCCTCTATGCTCACGCCGCCGGCTTCGTCGCGTGGAGCGACCGCCTGATCCAGTGGCAGCAGAGCGGCCCGACCCTGCGCCCCGTCAACCTCGAGCGCGCGCGCGTCTCGGGCCTCGAGACCAGCGCCGCGCTGCGCCTGCTCGACGGCGACCTGCGCGTGACCGCCAACTACACCCTGCTCGCCCCCGTCAACCTCGGCGACGACCCCAGCCAGCGCGGCCAGCCCCTGCCCGGCCGCCCGCGCCACGAGCTCTACGCGAGCTGCTCCCTGGGACATGTCTTCAAGGCCAGGTCGACCACGCTCGCCCCGCGCGTGTTCTATACCGTCGAGCACGCCGCTCGAACCTTCCTCGACCCGAGCGGCCGCTACGAGGTCCCGAGGCGGACCTTACACGGCCTCGGAGTCGAGTTGAGGATCGCCGATCGCGTCCACCTCGCCGCCGAGCTGCGCAACCTCTTCAACCTCCGCACCACCCTCTGGCACCCGCCGATCGCCGGCTCCCCCGCGATCACCGTCCCCGTCTCCGACTTCTTCTTCTACCCGCTCCCGGGCCTGAGCCTGTGGACCTCCCTGCGCGTCGACCTCGACCTCCCGGTCCGCCGCCGCGCCTGACCCGCGATCGACATCCCCATGACCATGCTCCGCGCCCTCCTCCCCGCCCTCCTCGTCCTCCCCGCCTGCACCTCGCCCGGCGACGACACCGCCAGCGACGCCACGGGCGCCTCGACCTCGAGCGCCACCGACATGTCCGAAAGTTCAGGTTCGTCCAGCGCCGCCCCGACCACGGGCGACGCGACCGCCAGCGACGCGACCACCAACGACGACACCAACGACGACACCACCAGCGACGACACCACCGGCGCCGACCCCGGTCCCGGCATCATGCTCGCCGCCCCGTGCACGATCGACGTGCTCGACCCGACCCGCCTCGCCGTCATCACCAACGACCTCATGGACCCCGCGAGCCTGCACGTCGTCGACCTCGCCACCGGCACCCTCACCCCCGACCTCGCCCCCGCCCCGAGCGACCCTGCGCTCGCGTGGGGCGACGGCAAGCTGATCGTCCTCGGCCGCTTCGGCATCAACACCCTCGACGTCTACGACGGCCCGACCCTCACCCCGCTCGCCACCCACGCCGTCGCCCTCCCCGGCCTCGCCGACGCCAACCCGCAGGCGCTCGCCTTCGGCCCCGACGGCCGCGCCTACCTCAGCCTGTTCGCCAGCGCCACGCTCCCCGTCTACGACCTCGATCTTCCGCCCGCCGACGCGATGGTCGGCAGCCTCGACCTCGCCGCCTTCGCCGACAAGGACGGCAGCCCCGAGCCCGGCGTCGCCTTCACCTGCGGCGACATCATGTTCGTCGCGATCCAGCGCCTCGAGGAGTTCGTGCCCGTCGACCTCAGCTCGCTCGTCGCCGTCGACCTCACCACCGGCGCAGTCCTCGACCTCGACCCCACGACCGACGGCCCGCAAGCGCTCCCGTTGCAGGGCCCCTGGCCCAAGCAGGTCCGCCTCGACCCGACCGACCCGACCGGCCACACCGTCCTCGTCCTCACCTCCGGCGTCGAGCGCGTCGACCTGTCCCTCGGGACATCTCGCTGGGCCGTCGACCCCGCGCTCCTCACCGCCGCCGGCATCGACGGCTACGACCCGCAGGCCTTCACCGTCGCCGCCGACGGCACCAGCGTCCACCTGCTCGCCACCGACGGCGACTATCCCGGCGCCGCCGTCTTCCACGTCGGCCTCGACGGCCTCGCCCCCGCGACCCCGCACGTCCTCGTCGACGGCCTGACCTCGCGCG
>JAYUXQ010000063.1:0-5723 GCA_043752905.1 Nannocystis sp.
GTTGATGACGACCTCCGGCGTGGCGTCCCCCTGGATGTCGGCGACGAGCGCCATCACGGTGACCTCGTTGCCGGTCCATGACCACTCGAGCTCGACGTCAAGGAACTCCAGCCCGCCCGAGGACCCGCAGCCGGTCGGCGCGTCCGTGGTCGGGACGTCGGTGGTGCCGGTGGTCGCCGGCGCGCCGGTGGTGCCGGTGCCGGCGGGGGAGTCACCGCAGCTCGAAAGTGCCAGCGCGAGGCCGGTGACGACCCGAACGGAGGAGCGCGAAGTCTGCATGCGCGTACCTTAGACCCGGAGCGGGTCTGCTGTCACCTCCCGCGGCCCCGACGGGCAGGGGCCTGTCGCCCACTACAGCCCGCGCAGCAGGGCGAGGGCGCGGCGCGGCTCGGCGGAGGCGGCCGCGAGCACGCCGCCCATCATGGCCCCGATGACGCCGACGGTGGCGACGTCGCTGCCGGCGAGCAGCAGGTTCGGGACGGGGGAGCGCGGGCGCAGGTGCGGGTTGGCGAAGCGCTCGGGCGTCGGCTCGATGCCGTAGATCGACCCGCGGGTCGGCCGCACGAAGTGGTCGGTGGTCAGCGGGGTCGAGAGCTCGACGTGATCGATCATGCCGCGCAGGCCCGGCATCTTTTGCAGGAACTGCGCGAGCAGGCTGTCCTGGAGCTGGTTTTTAAATGCATCATAGTCGGCGCCGCGCTTGTGCCAGCGAGTGCCGAGCCAGCCGGCGAAGCGGTCCCACGGCACGAAGGTGACGACCTCGCCGGTGTGGCGCTGCTCCGGGCCGGGGTCGTGGGTCGGGTCCTTGAGCGAGGGGAAGCTGCAGTAGAGCACCGGGGCGCCCGGGATGTCGGAGGAGCTGTCTTTTGCGGCAGGTCCGACATGCCATGCGTCCTCCTCGGTGCTCCAGGTGTCGTAGAACCAGCGATTGGCCGGACCGGCGCCAGCGGCCCGGATGTCGCCCTTGAAGCCGAGATACAGGCACACGTGCGCGGGCGCGGGCGCGAGGCCGCGGATGGAGGCGACCCACGCCTGGGTGGCGTACTCGGCGGGTAACAGGCGATCGACGGTGGCGAGCGCACCGGCGGCGCTGATGATCCGGCGCGCCCGCAGCTCCTCACCGTCGCGCATGCGCACGCCGACCGCGGCGCCGCGCTCGACGACGATCTGCGCGACGTCGGCGGAGATCCGCGTATATCCGCCGGCGTCTGCGACCGTTTGTAATAGCTGGAGTGCGATCTGCGTCGAGCCGCCGACGGGGTAGTATCCGCCGTGCATGAAGTGCTTGCTGACGAGCGCCTGGATCGCAAACGATGCGCGGCTCGGCGGCGAGCCGTGGTAGGCCCACTGGGCGGCGAGCACGCTCTTGAGGCGGTCGTTGCCGGTAAGGCGGTCGAGGACATCCTTCGTGCGCTCGGCGAAGGCCTGGCGCGCGGGGCGGGCCATCACGCGCTCGGCGAGCCGCCCGGCGCGCGCAGGTAGTAATCGTGCAAGGTAGTAACTACGCATCGAGCCGGCGACCTCGCGCACGCGATGCAGGTAAGTGTCGATCGCGGGCTGCTCGTCCGGGAACACCTCGAGCAAATTCTCGCGCAAGCGCTGCGGGGTGTCGGGAAAGTCGATGTGCACGCCGTCGGGGAAGTCGAAGGTGTCGTAGACGGGACCGAGCGAGGCCCAGTGCAGGCGGTCGTCGGTCAAGCACCGCAGCAGGCGGCCGGTGAGGCTGCGCTCGGTGACCTCGCCGACGGCGTGCACGCCGACATCCCAGTGGTACCCGCCGGGCCGCTTGAAGCTGTGGGTGAAACCACCTGGAATGTAGTGTTGCTCGAGCACGAGGACGCGCTGGCCGAGCTTGGCGAGCATGGCGGCGCAGGTCATGCCGCCCATGCCCGAGCCGATGACGATCGCGTCCCAGCCGGCCGGGCCCGGGAGGTCAGCAGGCAGGCGACGGCCCCATGGCTTGCTCGTGGCGGCGGTGCTCATCGGCGCGCAGACTACCAGCGATCCGCCGCTTGCCGTATAAGATGGCCATGCGAGCCCCCCGCGCACTGCTCACGCTCCTGACGCTCGCCGCTTGCGGCGGATCGAACGACGGCGAGTCGGCCAGCTCGATCGCCTCTGCCGGCCCGACCGAGGCCTCCGGGACCACGCAGGCGGACGAGACCGGCGCGCCGACGACGGCCGGGCCGACGACGGCGGCGCCGACGACGACAGGGGACACGGGTGGGGACACGGGTGGATCCGGGACCGATGCGCCGACGACCGGCAGCAGTGGCACGGTCGATACCGGGAGTACGGAGGCGGGCACCACCGGAGAGACGGGCGCCGCGGAGACGGGCAGCGAGAGCACCGGCGGGGTGAGCGGGAGCGAGACGGGCAGCGACACGGGCACGGAGGGCGGCGAAAGCAGTGGACCCGGCTGTCCCGAGGGACAGGACGGCTGCCCGTGCGGCGCGGGCGATGCCTGCGACCCGGGCCTCGCGTGCGCGCTGGGAGTATGCGGTATTCCGGCGCCCAAGTGCGGCGACGGCGAGCAGGACCCGGGCGAGGTGTGCGACGACGGCGTGAACAACGGCAACGACAAGGCGTGCAAGGCGGACTGCAGCGCGCAAAAGTGCGGGGACGGGTTCATGGGCCCGGGCGAGCAGTGCGACGACGGCAACCTCGTCGACGGCGACGGCTGCCAGAAGGATTGCGTCAAGACGCCGGTCCAGCAAAAGGACGCCTGCGGTTACGACACCGATGGCGTGTGGTTCCAGATCGACTACTCGAACGCGTTCTCGGTGTCGAACCCGACCTACACCTATTCGCCGACGCCGGGCTGGGGCGAGGCGGAGTGGGCCCCGACTGGCAAGAGCTGGCCCTACGCGGTCGACCTGTTTAATAATGCCAAGGTCGTCGATGATCAGATCGGGACGGTCGCGCTGCTCGATGGGACCAACAAGGCGGTGCGCGTGTACTTCGGGCTGGCCGGGCTCAGCTATACCTACGCGACGGTGTGCGTCGAGGGGCGCAGCTATTCGGTCGGGTCGCAGGTGCAGTTCTTCGTCATGGAGGCCAAGAGCAAGTGCGGAGATGACGGCATGATGGCCAATGACTGGAGCGTGCACGCGACCGGCGTCGACATGCAGGACTGCTTCCTGGCCGGCGATGAATTCCAGGGGGTCCAGGTCCAGCCCTCGGGCGGCAGCGGGTCGCTGTCGCTCAAGCGCCTGCGCGTGACGCTGCACGGCGCGAGCTATTGATGCACGTGACAGGTGTTATGCACGAACTCGAGCGATATTTCCCGGGCGACGAGGCCTGGGCGGCGTTCGTCGCCGTGCACGCGCCGGGGTGGGCGGCGTACCCCCACCAGGACGCGCTGGTGACCGCCCTGGGCGGCCACGAGGATCTGGCGCTCGTGCTCCGGGCGCTCGTCGGCCCGGGTGTGATGGCCTGGATCGACAGGCCGGTGCCCGCGCTGGACGGGCTGACGCCGCGCATCTGCGCGGGCTCGCCGGTCGGGCTGATGCGGCTCAGGAGCATGCTGATGCGCATGCCGTGAGGGTACGGTCGCTGCGCGCAGGTCGGCGGACGGGCCACGGCCGACGTGCGATGCCAGGGATGCACAGGCGCTGCCAAAACATGGGGCTCATCCGGCTTTCTGGTGGAACGATGGCAGTTTATGCTTCAATCGCACGAGGATAGAGGTCGAGCCCGTCGAGATGGAAGTAGATAGCATTCCTGAATCGTTCGCGGTTGCGATATCCGTGCGCGACGTGCTTGAGCATCTGGACGACGGAGTTGAGGCCCTCGGCGGAGGCGTTGGTGATCGATGCTTTTGCGGCGAGGACGATGCCGCCGAGGTGTCTCTTGACCATGCGAGCGACGGCCTTGACAGGCTCGAGTTGCGAGCGGATGGCCCAGCCGTACCACTTCATCCACTGCGACTCGAGGGCGTCCCTGGGCGCGTGGTCCCAGATCTCCATGGCGGCTTCCTTGATCGACCAGGCACGAGCTGTTTTGAGGGTGCTGCTTCGGAGCGACTCGAAGCTGCTCCACTGCTTGTCGCTCATCGAGCGGTCGGGGTTGCAGAGCCACAAAAAGCGTGTCCCCTTGAGGCGTTGGTCGCCGGCCGTTTGCAGGACCGCGTGCTCCTCCCGCCTGACTTTGTTCACGGCGTCGCCCAGGTGCATGGCGACGTGAAACTTGTCGAAGGCCACCTTGTCCTCCCCGTCGGGGAGTGCCTCGGCGACGGCCTTGATATAGGGCTCGTGCATGTCCATGGCGACCACCTTGACGCGCCCGCGCTCCTCGGCCGAAAAGCCGTTGAGACAGCCCTTGAGGGCCTCCTTGCCGCGCCCGTCGGCCACGTGCAGCACTCGCTTTTCGGGCCCGCGCGGGTCGTGGACGATCGTCACGTACTCGTGCCGCTTCTGGAACGACGTCGCGTCGACGGCCAACGCCTCCGGCAGCTCGACGGTCCTTCGCGCGAGTCCTCGCGCCACAGCACGATCCATGATGCCGGCCACCTCGTCCCAGGTCATCCGCACCCGCCGTGCCACCGCCGCAACGCTCGCCTCCTTGAGCCATTCGATCACCAACGTCTCGAACAAAAGCGTGAAGCGCGAGCTCCCGCTGGCCCATGGCACCGGCATCGTCAGGACACCATGCACCGGGCAGCTCGTCCTCGGCACCTGCGCGACCAACCGTGTCTCGAGCTGACAGGTGTCGAGGTGCCGCCACTCTCGCTTCCGATGGTCATGCCGCTTGGCAGCCTTGCCGCACTTCGGACACGGCGCAGGCGCATCGGGATCGTACGTCACCTCGACCGAGATCCGATTCTCCGCCGATTCCATACGGACCCCGCTCACGCGCCAAGGAGCGGTGACGCCGAGGATTTGTGCATAGAGTTCTGTGTCGCGCACCCAGCCCTCTTAGCAAAGAGCGGCTTCGCGCGCAAGCCCCAGCCACCAGAAACCCAGAAGAGCCACTTATTGGCGGCTGCCGTCGACGCCATGCGTGAGATCCGTCCAAAAGCCGAGGTTCGTAAGAAGATCCATGCGATCTACGACGACGCGAAAGATGAATGGTGCGAGTATCTGCTGCGCCGTCTTCTCGCGGACCCCGAGCACGCGGCTGTGATCCGCAGCCACCCAATCGCACGACGCCTTGCGCACATCCTCCCGTCCAGCACTTGAATCGCCAGGAGAATTCGCTCCCGACAATCGCTCTATTCAGGCGCTGCGCTCGAGCGCGCGGGACAGGGCCAGGGCGAGCGCCTCGGGGGCGCCCGGGCGGACCAGCGAGGCGCCGGGGTAGAGGTCGCGCATCATCTCCGGGATGCCGCCGACGGCGGTGGCGACGACGGGTAACCCATAGCGACGCGCCTCGGCGATCACCAGCGGGGCGCCCTCGGACAGGCCGCCGATGTCACGCGAGGGGACACATAACAATGCGGCGCGGCGATACAGGGTGTCTCTCGCGTGGTCGTGCACGAAGCCGTGGAAGCGGGCGTCGAGGCGGTGCGCGGCGGCCATCGCCTGCAGGCGCGGGCGCTCGGGGCCGTCGCCGGCGATCTCCAGGCGTGGGGGTGGACGCATCAAGGCCGCGGCGCGCAGCAGGTCGTCGACGCCCTTTTGTTTGATCAAACGCCCGAGGAACAGCACGTCGCGGGTCGCGGGTACGACGTGCCCGCTGGCGGGCTCCGGCATGCAGGTCATCATGGTCTCGACCTCGCAGTG
>JAYUXQ010000064.1:0-2262 GCA_043752905.1 Nannocystis sp.
CGACACGACGTCCAGATCCTCCTCGGCGAGGGCGTCGAGAGCCTGCGCCGCGACCCCACCGGGCGCTGGTCCGTCACCACGAGCACGCGCACGCTCGCCGCCGAAGCCGTGGTGCTCGCGCCCAATGTCCAGGGACTACGAGACATCATCGCCGCCTCGCCCGCTGTCGGTGACGCCACCTGGCGCGCCGCGATCGCCGGGCAGTCCGTCACCAATGCATTCGCGGTGTGGCGCCTGTGGCTCGATACGCCCTGCGCTCCCGGGCGCGCCCCCTTCGTCGGCACCACCGGGCTCGGCCTGCTCGACAACATTTCGTTATATCACCTGTTCGAGGACGAGAGCCGCGAGTGGGCCGCGCGCACCGGCGGCAGCGTCGTCGAACTGCACGCATACGCGCTCCCCGACGGCCTCACAGAGCCCCAGATCAAGGCGGACATGCTCGCCACCCTCCACCTGCTGTACCCCGAGACCCGCGGCGCACGGCTGCTCGAGCAGCGATACCTCCAGCACCAGGACTGCCCGGCGTTTCGCCCCGGCACCGCCACCCAGCGCCCGCGCGTCGCCACCCCCGAGCCCGACCTCGTGCTCGCCGGCGACCTCGTCCACACCGACTTCCCCACGGCCCTGATGGAGCGCGCAGCGTCCACCGGCATGCTCGCGGCCAACCTGCTCCTGCAACGCCGCGGCGTCGCCGAGGAGCCGCTCCACTCGGTGGTCCCCCGCGGCCTGTTCGCCCGGCTCGTGCACCGCGACTTCAAACGCGGCGCCGCCCGGGCCCCGTAGACGACGCAGCGGGCACCCACGCCCCGCCCCGTGACCGCGCGTCGAGCGTCCCCGAGGGGCGCAGTTCGCGGACTGCAAGCCCCGGATGGCCAGCGCCGGTTGGCCCCCTTGTCGCGTACCCTCGCACGTTAAACTCCGCCGCAATTCCAGTGGGCTTCCGGGCCGGTCACCGCGCTGAGAAACTCGCCCGATGAGCAATCGTCCCAAGCTTCGCCGTCTGCACCCCGACTCGACGATCCTCGCCAACAGCTCGAGCGTCACGTTCTGGGAGAGTCAGCCGACGTATGTCATCGTCCAGTCGCTGCGCCGCGGCCAGCCTGAGCCCCTGATCGTCAAACATGACGGGACGGTCGTCCAGGGAAATACGCGCATCTATGTCCTCGAGCAGCGAAATTACGATCTCACGACACTACCCTGGGATTCCCACGAGTCGAACGACGCATCGTATTTCTATGACATGTGACCGCCTCCGGCGAGCTCCGGGAGGTCCGCGGGATCATGCCGAATGGCATCGGATGGCGCGACTTCAACCTGTCCGGACGGGCAGGCGGCTCATGACACGAAAGAACAGGTGCGGCGTGAACTCGGGGGGTCCCGCGAGGGTCATGCGTGGGAACCGGCGCAGGATCGTCGGCACGACGATCTCGGCCTGCAGACGCGCCAGGTGGACGCCCAGGCAAGTGTGCGGGCCGATCCCGAAGTTGTGGGCGGCCTCGAGGTCGGCGCGGCCGATATCGAACTCGTCGGGCCGCGCGAACACCCCGGGATCCCGCGCACCCGCGGCGCGCATCGGCAGCACCGTATCCCCCCTCGCAATCTCCACCCCACCGATAGTCAGGTCCGCGAGCGCATAGGCCGGCGTGCCGAACTTATTAAAATGGTCGAAGCGCAGGGTCTCGTCCATCGCGGCGCGGGCGAGCGTGGGGTCCTGCGATACACGCGCGAGCTGCTCGGGGTGCCTCAGGAGATTGAGCAGCATGAAGCGCAGGGTGTGGACAGTCGTGTCGGCGCCGCCGATGATGATCGACTCGACCAGCCCGAGCAGCTCGGCCTCGGTCAGGCGCGTGCCCTCCTCCTCGATATGGATGAGGTTCGACAGCAGGTCGGCGCCCGGTGCTCGCCTGCGATCGGCGATCAGCGCCCGGATGTCTCGATAGCCCGGCGCGAGGCTGCGGACCAGCGCGTCACGCTCGTCCTCGCCGAGCCCGGGGCTGATCAGCAGCAGCCGGGTCCGCGCGAACACGAGAAAGCCGGGCTCCAGCTCCGCGGGGATCGCCAACAGGCGGCCGATCACGCGCAGCGGGACGTCGTCGATCATCGCCGCGAGATCGACGACCTCCTCGTCCGGCAGCCGGGTCAGCGCCGCGACGGTGATCGCATGAATGTCGGACCGCAGCGCCTCGATGGCCCGCGGGGTGAACCCGGGATTGACCAGACGGCGCAGGCGCAGGTGATCCTCGCGGCCGACCTGAAATAAAC
>JAYUXQ010000065.1:0-5716 GCA_043752905.1 Nannocystis sp.
TTTCACCAGGCGATGATCGAGGCGCGCCGCAAGCTCGGCGTGCGCGGCTACTTGCCCGAGGAGCGCTACCGGGAGGCGCTCGCCCGCGGTCGCATCACCGAGGCCGACCTCGACGCCGTGTTCGCCGACGAGTCGTACGCCGAGACCCCGCTCGCCCCCGGCTTCCCCTCGGAGCGGACCATCGCGCGCCTGACCACGCGACATAGCATCAGCGCCGAGACGCCCGCGGACCTGCACTGGCAGGTCGTCGAGCAGGAGGCCACGACCTATTTCTCCGCCGACGCGCCACCGGCCGCGCGCGCGACGGTCGTCGCGGCGACCGAGCAGTGGCTCGCGCCGCAGCTCGCCGGTATGAAGGCCGACGACGAGGCGCTCGCGCGACGCATCGTCGGTCAGCCCCCGTTTCGCACGCCGGTCGCCGAGCTCACCGCGCTGCTCGGCCGCGTCCCGAGCCCGGCCGCGTTCGCGGAGCGCCGCGAGACCGTCGCGGTGCGAGCCCTGTGGACCGCCTGCATCGACGCCTGCGCCCACTACGACGACATGCCGGTGATCGGCGCGCGTCAGCTGTGGACCCACCGCGAGCTGCTGCGCGCCTGCAGCGACGAGGACGCCAACGAGCTGGTCCATCCCCTGCTGATCCCGCTGTGCGCCGCCTTCCTCGACCGCGGCCAGTCGCACTGGTCCATGCCCGACCGCGGCGACGGCTTCTTCCAGGCCTGGCTGCGCGTGATGCAGTCCGGCGTCTCGATCCACCCCGGCTGGCTCGCCGCCAGCGTGCCGCGCATGCGCGACTGGCTCGACCGCGGCGCGACCGCCCACTCGGTCGCCACCGACCTGCTGCACGAGCTGGGTATCGGTCCCGGCGAGCTCGAGGCCTACGTCGAGCGCACGCTGCTGCAGCTGCCCGGCTGGGCCGGCATGTTCTACCGCCTCGAGAGCGCCCCTGGCCCGATCGGGCGGTCGGCGGCGCGGATCGAGCTGATCGACTTCCTCGCGGTCCGCCTCGCCCTCGACATGTTCGCGTTCCAGGACATCGCGCGGCGCCTCGGCCACGTCGGTCCGGCCGCCGACATCCGGGGCCACTGCCGGACCTTGCCGCGGATCGCCCCGCCGCCGGTCCGCGGGCCGCACGACACCGCGTGGCCGCTGTTCTGCCTGGCGCAGTTCGCCGGTGTGCCCGCGCCGGTGATCCGCGAGTCGAGCCGCCCCGCGATCGACACCGTCATCGCCTGCCTCGACCGCCTCGACGACATGGCGCGCATGCGGCTGTGGCAGGAGGCCTACGAGCGTCACTATCGCGTCGAGCTGCTCGACGCCATCGCCGCCAACCTGCGCCTCGTGGACATGCCCAAGGTCCCGCCGCGCTGGCAGATCATGCTGTGCCTCGACGACCGCTTCGAGTCGTCGCGCCGCCACCTCGAGGAGATCTCGCCCGAGGTCGAGACCTACGGCGGCCCCGGCTTCTTCGGCGTCGCGTTCGCCTACCAGGGCATCGACGACCCGCGCACCTTCCCGCTGTGCCCGGTGATCGTCACGCCGCAGCACCGCATCGACGAGGTGCCGCTGACGCAGCAGTGGGACGTCGCCGAGCTGCGTAAACAACGGCTGCAGCAGCTCGGCAAGGCGACCACCATGTTTAGCCGGGCCTCGCGCTCGCTGTGGCTCGGCCTGTTCGTCAGCATCGTCACCGGCGTCTTCTCGCTGATCCCGCTGGTCCTCGACATCTTCGCCCCGCGGGTCGCCGGCCGCCTGCGCAAGTCCCTGCGCAAGCGCTTCCTGCCCGAGCCCAAGACGCGGCTGACCCCCGCCCGCATCGGCTCCGAGAAGATGGCCGAGGAGCAGCTGTTCGCCGGCTTCTCGGTCGACGAGATGGCCACCCGCGTCACCAGCCTGCTCGAGAACCTCGGCATCACCAAGCGCTTCGGCAAGCTGGTCGTCGCGCTCGGTCACGACACCTCGTCGGTCAACAACCCGCTGCTCGCCGCCTACTCGTGCGCGGCGTGTGGAGGCCGCAGCGGGGCCCCCAACGCCCGCTACCTCGCGCACATCGGCAACCGCCCGGATGTCCGGGCCAAGGTCGCCGAGCGCGGGATCCACATCCCGGACGACACTGTCTTCGTCGCCGGCGTCTACGATACCAGCGCCGAAAAGATCAAGTGGATCGACGAGGACCTGCTGCCCGACTCGGCCCGCCGCGAGCTCGTCGAGCTCGACGTCATCCTCGACGAGATGTGCAAGCGCAACGCCCACGAGCGCTGCCGTCGCTTCGCCTCGGCCCCGCGCGGCATGAGCCCGGAGGCCGCCCTCAAGCACGTCGAGGGCCGCGCGCTCAGCCTCAGCGAGCCGCGCGCGGAGCTCGGCCACGCCACCTGCGCGTCGAGCATCGTCGGCCGGCGCATGCTCAGCTACGGCCTCTACCTCGACCGCCGCTGCCTGCTGATCTCCTACGACCCGACGATCGACAGCGAGAAGAAGATCGTCGAGCGCACGCTCGCGGCGACCAGCCCGGTCGGCGCCGGCATCAGCCTCGACTACTACTGCTCGAGCGTCGACCCCGAGAAGCTCGGCTCGGGCACCAAGCTCCCGCACAACGTCACCGCCCTCGCCGGCGTGATGAACGGCTCCAGCAGCGACCTGCGCACGGGCCTGCCGACCCAGGCGACCGAGATGCACGAGCCCGTGCGCCTCGAGGTGATCGTCGAGGCGACGCCCGCGGTGCTGCAGGACATCTTGACCCGGCAAAGTGCCGTCGCCGAGCTGGTCCTCAACGAGTGGGTGCACGTCACCGCGATCGACCCGGACAGCCACGAGATGTGGACCTTCGACGCGCGCTTCGGGTTCCGGCGCTACCACCCGCAGCCGGTCGAGCTGCCGGTGGTCGCCCGCTCGCGGGACTGGTACACCGGACGCAGCGACTGCATCTCGCCCGCGCGGATCGTGACGCCGAACAAGAAGGAGGTGGCGCGTGTCTCCTGAGATCCTGTCCGCCGCCTTCGCGCTCGCGCCGGTGTGGCCGGCCCTCGGCGCCGTGCTCCTGACCCTCCTGCTACTCCCGCACACGCGGCCGTCCGAGCGCCTCGTCAGCAGCATCACCACCGTCGCCGTCCTGCTCAGCATCGCCAGCGCCGTGTGCGGCGTGCTGCTGCGCCTGACCAGCGGACCGACCGACTACCGCCTCGGCAACTGGTACGCCGCCGCCGACTACAGCTTCCCGCTGGTGCTGCTGTTCGACGGCCTGTCGACCGCGATGTCCGTGTTCATCGCGCTGATCATGTTCACCACGGTGAAATTCTCGCGCACGTACCTGCAGGGCGAGCGCGGCTTCGTCCGCTTCTTCGTGCTGACCCTGTTCTTCGCCGCGGGCATGCAGCTACTGGTCCTCGCCGGCAGCGTCGAGCTGCTGTTCATCGGCTGGGAGATCGTCGGCATGACCTCCGTGCTGCTGGTCGCCTTCTATCACGAGCGCTCCGGCCCCGTGCAGGCCGCTATCCGAGTGCTAGTAACCTACCGCGTCTGCGACATCGGCCTGCTGCTCGGTGGCGTGTGGCTGCACCGCTGGCTCCACACCACCGTGTGGGTCGACACCTTCGCCTCCGTCGACGCCCACCCGAGCACGATCGGTGCGCTCGCCGTCGGCCTCGGCTTCGTGTTCGCGGCCATGGGCAAGTCGGCCCAGTTCCCGGTCGGCGGCTGGCTCCCGCGCGCCATGGAGGGACCCACCGCCTCGAGCGCCGTCTTCTACGGCAGCCTGTCCGTGCACGCCGGCGTGTTCCTGCTCATCCGCGCCGCACCTCTGATCCAGCAGTCGCTCGCCGCCCAGGTCCTGCTCGTCGTCGTCGGCGCCGCCACGGCCGTCATCGCCGCGCTCAGCAGCCAGGTCAGCGCCGACGCCAAGTCGGCCGTCGCCCACGCGACCGCCAGCCAGCTCGGCCTGATGTTCGTCGAGTGTGGCCTCGGCTTCTACACGCTCGCCACCGTCCACCTGATGGCCCACGCCGCGCTGCGCTACTACCAGTTCCTGCGCACGCCGACCGCCCTGCACGACGCTCTGTGGGAGCAGGCCGCCCTGGGCCGCACGCAGCCCGACGAGGCCGCGGCCCGCTGGGAGGGCGTCGCGCTGCGTCGCCGGCGGGCGCTCTACCGCCTCGCGCTCGAGCGCTTCGCGGTGGAGGTCGCGCTCGACCGCTGGATCACCCAGCCGATCCTCGGCATCTCGCGCCGCCTCGACCGCCTCGAGGGCCGCTTCCTCGCCCTCCACGAGTCGCGCGGCGCCGGGCCCGATCAAACGCTCGCGGTCATGGCCCCCGACATGACCCCGCTGACCTCGACCCAGGACATCAAGCGATGAGCGCCTTCTTCGGGATCGTCATCCCTCTCCTGTGGATCTTTCCGCTGCTGGCCGCCTTCGTGGTCCAGTTCGTGCTGCGTGACACCCGGCACCAGCGCGCCGCCGCGATCGCCACCGCCTGGCTGGTGTTCCTCACCACCCTCGCCGTGTTCGCCGTCAACGGCCTCGGCGCCACCTTCGCCCGCAACGACCTCGAGAGCGGCCCGCTGTTCATGTCGTTGCACTTTCACATGGCGGTCGACGGCCTCAACGCCGTGCTGCTGCCGATGACCGCCGCCGTCGCCCTCGCCTCCCTGCTCTCGACGCCCCGCTCCGACCTCCGCGGCGACACGGCCGCGCGGATCCTCGTCGTCGAGGGCACCCTGCTCGCCAGCTTCATGGCCCTCGACGCCGCCCTGCTGGTCGTGTTCTGGGTCGCCTCGATGCTGCCGCTGTGGCAAGACACCAGACGCAGTGGTTCACGGCCGCTGCACGTCGTCATGACCCTGTCGGTCGCCGCCACCGCGATCGCCCTGTTCACCGCCGTCATCCTGCTCGCGCGTCACACCGCCGCCGCCGGCCTCGACTCGCCGCTCGACCTCATCGCCATCGCGCGCATGAACGTCGTCGACGCCCCGGTCGTCGGCTGGCTGTTCCTGTTCGCCGCGCTGCTGCGCATGGGCATCTTCCCGATGCACCTGTGGCTGACCGCCGCCGCCTGGCGCGCGCCCGGCTACTCGGCGATGCCCGCCCTGTTCACCTCGCTCGGCTCCTTCGGCCTCGCGCGCGTCGTCATGCCGCTGTTCCCGCAGCTCAGCCAGCAGGTCTCCGACCCCCTCATCGTCCTCGGCGCCTTCACGGCCCTGTACGGCGCGCTGCTGGCGATCTCCCAGTCCGACCTGCGGCGCGTGATCGGCTACTTCTGGGTCTCACAGATGGGCCTCGTGCTCACCGGCCTCGCCACCCTCAACGCCCCTGGCGTCGCCGGTGGTCTCCTGCAGGCGATGTCCTCGGTCGTCGAGGTCAGCGGCCTCATGCTGATCGCCCTCGAGGTCGAGGCCCGCGCCGGCACCACCGACATGCGCCTGCTCGGCGGCCTCGTGCGCCGGGCCCCGCGCATGGCGACCGGCTTCCTGCTGCTGTCCGCCGCCGCGGTCGGCTTCCCCGGCACGATCTCCTTCGTCGCCGAGGACCTCGCGATCCAGGGCCTGCTCGTCGAGCACAGCGTCGCCGCCTGGGTCCTGCTCGTCGTCACCGCCATGAACGGCATCACCCTGTTCAAGGCCTTCAAGCAGACCTTCCTCGGCCCCGGCTCGCAGCACGCCAAGGACCTGCGCGGCTTCGCCGACCTGCGCGGCTGGGAGTACCGCGCCTCGGTCGCCATGATGG
>JAYUXQ010000066.1:0-2258 GCA_043752905.1 Nannocystis sp.
TGGGCCGCGCTGCTGGCCATGTACCACCAGGCCGCGTTCGGCCACCCGCTGCGGACCGGCTACGACTTCGTGTACCTCGCCGAATTCGCCGAGGGCATGAAGGTCCACTACGGGATCCACGCGCCCGACCCCGCGGTGCTGCTAGAGCTGCTGTTCGGGCGGTTTCGCGGCCTGTTCTACCTCGCGCCGGTCCTGTTGCTCGCGGCGTGGGGGCTGGTGGTGCAGGCGCTCGCGCCGAGGGACGTGTCCGCCGGGACATGGCCGACGAGGCAGGTCGCGTGGCTGAGCCTGGCGGTGATCGGCTTCTACCTCGCGCTCAACAGCGGCTATTACATGTGGGACGGCGGAGCCGCGCTCGGGCCCCGACATTGCGTGCCGATGCTGCCCTTCCTCGCGCTCGCGCTGGTCCCGGCGATCCGCCTGGTCCCGGGGGCCGTGCTGCTGCTCGGCGCCGTCTCGGCCGCGCAGATGCTCGCGGCCGCCAGCGCCGCGCCCGAGGCCCCGCAGTTCGGCGACCCGCTGTGGGGCCACGCCTGGCCGCACCTGCTGACCAGCCAGCCCGGCTACGGCGGCGCGACCAACCTCGGCCTGCTGCTCGGACTCCCGGGCGTCCTCAGCGTCGCGCCGCTGCTCGCCCTGTGGTGGTGGACCTGGCAGCAGGTCCGGCCGCTGCTGACCACGGATGAACCTGCGAGCGCGCCGTAGCGGCGCTCAGGCGAACAGCGACCAGGCCGCGCGGACGACCGCGGTCGTGACACCGAGCGCCAGCGTCGCGCGGAGCAGCAGACCGAGGGGCCGCGCTCCGACCGACGCGGCACGCTCGCCGGGTCGCGCATGCCATGAACCACTTCTTCCGCTGGCTCCGACGGTGGCGCTGCTGGCATGTGAGGCGCCGGGTCCGAGGTCGGGCGCGGTGCGGCGCAGGTGCGCGTTCGAGAGCCCGCTGGCGGCGAAGGCCGGGCGCGAGACCTCCGTCTGCGACATCGACGACGAGTCGTCGGCGCGCGGCTCCTCGCGCGTCGCCCCCCAGCACAGCGGGTCACGCGGCAGCAGCGAGCCGCGCATCGAGGCCTGCTCCGCGGCGACCAGCGACTCGTACAGCGCGCGCGCGTTCGGGTGGCGCTGCTCGGGGTCATGCGCGAGCGCCTGCAACACCACCGCCTCGAAGGCCGGCGAGATCTCGAGGGTCGGGATGGCCCGCTGCATCGGGAACGGCGCCATCGAGGTCATGCCGCTCGACTCGCCCGTGGATGAAGACAGGGAAGCGGACGCGGCGGCCGAAGTACCCGCGGCCAGAGCCATCGAATGGGCCAGGCCACTGTCACTCGCGGCCGCGTACAGCTTGGCGGCCGGGTACGGCATCTTGTTGGTCAGCAGGCGGTACATCAAGACGCCGAGCGCGTAGATGTCGACGCGGTGGTCGTAGGTGCCGCCGCGGAGCAGCTCCGCGGCCATGTAGCCGGGCGTGCCGATGCGGGGGCCCGAGCGCGGGCGGCCGTCGCTGCCGTCGGTCGCGGGGATCGGGTCGGGGGTGCACCGGCCGGTGCGCTTGCAGGCGAAGCTGGCGACCCCGAAGTCGAGCACCTTGATGTAATCCGCGGTCTCGCCGCGCTCGATGCGATAGCAGTTGGCCGGCTTGATGTCACAATGGACGATGCCCTGGTCGTGCGCGGCGACCAGCGCGCGACAGATCTGCTTGCCGATCGCCAGCACCCGGGTCCAGCGCAGCGGGCCATCTTGCTCGAGCGTGACCGCGAGGTCCTCGCCCTCGAGGTACTCCATCGCCAAATATGCCACCGGCTCGCCGTCCGCCAGCGTGTCGCGGCCGAAGTCGGTCACGTCGATGATGTGCTCGTGACGCAGCTGCGAGGCCGCACGCGCCTCCATCAGGAAGCGCCGCACCGTCGTACTGCAGCGCGCCTGCGCCAGCACCTTGAGCGCGACCCGCTTGCCGATCTCGACGTGCTCCGCCTCGTAGATGATCGCCATGCCGCCCTGGCCGAGCGGACGCAGCAGCCGGTAGCGTCCGCCGAGCACCTGGCCCGACAGGTCGACGGCGCCATTGACATTGGTTCGCAGGACTCGTCGGCGCGGGTGTCCACCGGGCACATCGCCACGCTTTCGCCCTGCGGAGCGGACCGCGGGCGCGTCGGCGTCTCTAGGGTGGGCCTGGGAGACCGGCATGCGAAGCTGCGGCGGGGGGCGCCGTTTGATCACAATAACTTCAATGCGTCACGGCGATCAACGCGAAACTGCCC
>JAYUXQ010000067.1:0-2258 GCA_043752905.1 Nannocystis sp.
ACGGTCTGTACGGTCACGCTCGGCTCGCTCGGCCCGCTCGACGCGTTCGGCATGGCGACCGCGGCGGCTGTCCTCGAGCAAGTTGACGATGCCCATCGCGTCCTCTTCCATCTCGCCGACGATGCGTCCGGTGCGGCCCTGCAGGAAGCGGTAGAGGAGGAGGGTGGGGATGGCGACGATGAGGCCGTAGGCGGTGGTGATGAGGGCCTGCCAGATGCCCTGTGCGAAGGTGTCGGGGCCGACCTGACCGGAGGCGAAGGCGGCGACGAATTCCTTGAACACCTGGATCATGCCGACGACGGTGCCGAGCAGGCCGAGCAGCGGCGAGATGGTGGCGACGGTGCCGACGACCTCGACGTTGCGGTCCATGTGGGCCACCTCGCGCGCGCCGACCTCCTCGACGGCCTCTTTGATCTCGGAGCGGTTGGTGCTGTGCTCGTAGGCGCGCAGGGCCGCGGCCATGATGAGCGCGATGCTCGAGCCGTTCTCCTCGCACAGCAGCAGGGCCTCGTTGGTCTTGCCCTTGGCGACCAGCGCCCTGATCCGGTCGACGAAGGAGCGGGGCAGCACTTTGGCCCGCTGCGTCGACCACATGCGCTCGAAGAACACCCCGACGCCGACGATCGACGCGATCAAAATGGCCCACATCAGCGGGCCGCCTTGCTGAAACAGTTCCGCGAGATCCATGAGCGTGGGGTTCGGGCCGGGAGCCCCGCCGTGCAGGACCCCCTCGAGGCCCGCGAATCATGCGGCGCCCGCCCCCGCCCGCGCAAGGGGTCGCCCACGTGGCGTTCGCCGCCGCCTCGATGGGAGCGGGAACCGGGGGCGGCGGCGGCGTCGGCCGGTGTCCGTCGGCGGGCCCTGCCTGGGACCAAACTTCATGCTTGACGCCGCTCCGGGGCGCTGTTACACACGCGCCCCACCACGGCCTCCGGGCAGTGGTCAGTCCGATCCCATGGGGGTATAGCTCAGCTGGGAGAGCATCGCGCTGGCAGCGCGAAGGTCAGGGGTTCGATCCCCCTTGCCTCCACTCGAAGAAGACACGTTGAGGCGAGGGCCGAGAGGCTGCTCGCCTCAGCGCTTTCGGGCGCCCCGAGTTTTCGGAGGATCTGGTTTCCGGTGTTCCGGTTGCTCGCGGGCTCGTGAGCGGGGCCACGGGGAGCGTGGGTGGCCTCTTCCGTGACGGCGCGCTGCGCATATCCCTGCGCATCTTGCCGGGGCGTCGCGGCCCCGATACCTAGTAGTGAATGGAGAGACGCGCCGCAATTTTGGGCTCCGGCCACTACGTACCGACGAAGGTCGTCACCAACGACGACCTCGCGCAGATCATGCCGACCACTGACGAGTGGATCCACCAGCGCACGGGGATCCGTGAGCGTCGCTTCATCGAGGAGTCGGGGATCGGTGCCAGCGACCTGGCGATCCCGGCGGCGAAGATGGCGGTCGAGCAGGCCGGACGGGAGATCAAGGACATCGACGCGGTGCTGTTCGCGACGCTGAGCCCGGACCATCAGTTCCCCGGCGCGGGCTGCCTGCTGATCCACAAGCTCGGCCTGCCGGGCGTGCCGGCGCTCGACGTTCGTAACCAGTGCTCGGGCTTCCTGTACAGCCTGTCGGTCGCCGACGCGTGGATCCGCTGCGGCATGTATCGCAACGTGCTCGTCGTCGGCTCCGAGGTCCACTCGACCGGCGTCGAGTTCACCGAGCGCGGGCGCGACGTCGCGGTGCTGTTCGGCGACGGCGCGGGCGCGGTGCTCGTCGGCGAGTCGACCCGCCCGGAGCAGGGCGTGCGCTCGCTCGAGCTGCACGCCGACGGCTCCGGCGCGTACGACCTGTGGCTCGAGGCCCCGGCGAGCAAGATGATGCCGCGCCTGACCCACGAGATGCTCGACGCTGGCAAGCACTACCCGGCGATGAACGGCAAGCAGGTGTTCCGCTGGGCCGCCGAGAAGATGCCCGAGGTGGCGCTGTCGGTGCTCAAGAAGGCCGGTATGACGATCGAAGAGATCGACATGTTCGTGCCGCACCAGGCCAACATGCGCATCAATCAAATGGTCGCCAACAAGCTCGGGATCCCCGATTCGAAGGTGGTCCACAACATCGAGCGTTATGGAAATACCACCGCGGCGACGATCCCGATCGGCCTCAGTGAGTCGTGGCGCGAGGGCAAGATCGGCACCGGCTCGAAGGTGCTGATGGCGGCGTTCGGCGCCGGCTTCACGTGGGGCGGCGCGGTCGCGGTGCTGTGAACGCGGCGG
>JAYUXQ010000068.1:0-5706 GCA_043752905.1 Nannocystis sp.
GACAGCTGCGAGGTGTGCGGCTCGACCTACGCGCCGGCCGACCTCAAGGACCCGCACTGTAGTATTTGCGGGGCGACGCCGGTGCTGCGCGAGTCGGAGCACTTGTTCGTCGCGCTCGGCGAGCACGAGGCGTTCCTGCGGGAGTGGTTACGCGCGCCGGAGGACGGCGGCCGCACGCGTTTGCAGTCGACGGTCCGCAACTATGTCATGCGCTGGATCGAGGACGGCCTGCGCGACTGGGACATCTCGCGCGACGCGCCCTACTTCGGGTTCGCGATCCCCGGGTACGAGGGCAAGAAGTTCTTCTATGTGTGGTTCGACGCGCCGATCGGCTACATCGGCGCGACCGAGAAGTGGTGCGCCGACAACGGCCGCGACGCGAACGAATACTGGCGTGGCGACTCGGAGATCGTCCACGTCATCGGCAAGGACATCGTGTATTTTCATACGCTGTTCTGGCCGGCGATGCTGCACACGGCCGGCTACACGACGCCGTCGCGCGTGCAGGTGCATGGCTGGCTGACGGTCAACGGCGAGAAGATGTCGAAGTCGCGGGGGACCTTCATCCTCGCGCGCACGTACCTCGATCAGCTGCCGCCGGATTACCTGCGGTACTACTTCGCCGCCAAGCTGGGCGTCGAGCAGGACGACATCGATCTGAGCCTCGAGGACTTTGCGACGCGCGTGCGGGCCGACCTGGTCAACAAGGCGGCCAACCTGGCGAGTCGCTGTGTGAAGTTCGTGCACCAGCGGCTCGGCGGCAGGCTGGGTCCGCCGGCCGAGGACGCGCTGCCGTTGCTGGCCCGGGCGGCCGAGCGTTTAAAAGAAGTGCCGGGGCTGTACCGCGAGTTCGAGTCGGCCAAGGCGCTGCGCCTGGCGATGGAGATCGCAGAGGATTTTAATCTGTTCATCACGGAGTCGGCGCCGTGGAAGCTGGCGACCAGCGACCCGGAGCGGGCGCGTGCGATCTGCTCGGCGGCGGTGCATGCCGGCAAGATCGTGGCGGCGATCTTGAAGCCGGTGCTGCCGGCGTGGGCCGAGAAGACCGAGCGCATGCTGCGGCTGCCGCAGCCGCTGGATTTCAACAATGCCGCGGACCGGCTGCCGGACGATCACACGATCGACGCGTACGAGACGCTGGCCGAGCCGATCGATCCGGCGAAGATCGCGGCGATCATCGAGGCGAGCACGGAGAGCACGCCCAGGCCGGCGCACGCGTACGAGGTCGAGGCGCTGACGGCCGAGACCGGCATCGACGGGTTCAAGGGCGTCGACCTGCGGGTCGGGCTGGTCCAGACGTGCGTGCGCGTGAAGGGGTCCGACAAGCTGTTGCAGCTGACGGTCGACCTCGGGCCGCTCGGGACGCGCAACATCTTGAGCGGCATCGCGCTGAGCTACTCGCCGGAGCAGTTGCCTGGAAAACACGTGGTGGTGTTCGCCAACCTCAAGCCGCGAAAGATGCGCTTCGGGATCAGCGAGGGCATGATCCTCGCCGCTGGTACCGGCGACGATGCGGTCACGGTGCTGGAGCTCGACCCGCGCAGTCGGCCCGGCGATCGCATCTCGTGATGCCATGAAAAAGGGCGCTGTCCCGAAGGACAGCGCCCATGGCCCAAAGGACAGGTGTCAGCGAGCGGCGTGCAGGGCCTCGGTCAGGCTCTTTTGCAGGCCGCCGAGGCGGTCGGCCATGCGGCCCTCGCCGGCCAGGCCGCGCAGGCGCGACAGGACCCGGGCGACGGTGCGCTCGGCGAGGTCGATCACCCGGCCGCGCACGCTGAGGTGGCGCTGGGTGTCGTCGAGCAGCACCCGCAGCGAGCCGATGAGGTCCCGCTCGACCCGCTCGCCGAGCGGGCCGAGGTCGGGCTCGGCGCGCGAGACGTTGAAGTGGATGAGGTCGGTCAGCGCGGCGCAAGCCTGTGACTGGGCGGCCTGGAAGCGGTCGCGGCGGGTCGCGAGGTCGGCGTGGCAACCGTCGGCGAGCAGCTGCAGGAACTCGCGCAGGTGGGTCTCGGCGTCGCGCAGCGGGGTGGCGTCCTTGACCGCGCGCCTGAGCTCGCCGAGCTCGGCGAGGATGTCGGTGGCGATGTGGAAGCTGTCGAGCTCGCGCACGGAGGTGACGGCGCCGGGGGGCAGGGCGACGCTGTTGCCGGGCGCGAAATTCACGGTGAAGCCCTGGCGTGACGGCCTGCGCGGGGAGCTGTCCTCGCTGGACTCATCGGCCGCGAGCTCGGCCGGATCGCTGTCGGTGCTCTCGGTCGTGTCGTCGTTGCCGTCCGGAGCATCGCTGTCGTCGCTGTCGTTGCCGAGGCCGGCGGCCTTGCGGGCGAGCAGGTCGTCGCGGTTGATGAGCCAGCGCGAGCCGATACGGCGAGCGGGCAGGCGACCGGTCTGGGCCATGTGGCGCACGGTTCGCTCGCTCTTGCCGAGCAGCTCGGCGGCGTCTTTGATGGAGATCTCCATGGAGCTTTCCTCGTCGGGGGAACGGATCGGCCGGGGATGGCCGCGCACATCCTAGCCGAAGTCGGATCATGCGCAGCACCCACGGCAATAATTCTTGCCGAGATCGGCCATCGCATTGCCGGACGCGGATCATGACTGGCCAAGTGTTCAAGGATAGCGAGGCTTGACGCCCTGGGGCGTGGGGGCGAGGGTCGGCCGGTGAAGAAGCCGGAACAGCAGTGGGAGACGGCGCGCTTCGTCGCGGTGCGCCTGCCCGAACCCCCCGCCGGGCGTGCGCAGGAGCCGGGCGTGCAGGCGTTCGAGCTGCGACCGCGCGACGGAGGGCGGTCCGCGCGGGCGTGCTTCTCGCTGGTGCGGCAGGAGGTCGACGCGGCCGCGGCCGATGACGACCTGGTGTTCGCGGCGCGGGCCTGGCTGGCGGCCCGCGGCGCGCGGTCCTTGAACCTGACCGATGAGACAGGCGCTGCGATCGCCCGCGGGCCGTTCACCCTGGCGGAGCTGGCGAACGTGCCAGAGCAGCCGGCCACAAGGATCGTCACGCTGTGTCCCTCGAACGCGGAGATCGTCGGGGCGCTCGGGGCCTTCGACCGCGTGATCGCCTGCGAGGACTCGTCGGACTGGCCGCCGGAGGTGACACAGCGCGAGCGCCTCGGGCCGGACCTCGGGCCCGACCTCGATCGCGTGGCCGCGCTGGCGCCGGCGCTGGCGCTGAGCTCGCTGAGCGTCCCCGGGATGGAGCGCGTCGTCACGGGGTTGCGGGTGCGTGGGGTGCCTCAGCGAGTGCTCGCGCCGCGGTCGCTGGACGACGTCATGGAAGAGGTCGGGATCGTCGGCAGGGACCTCGGGTTGCAGGAGGCGGCGGCCGAGGTGCGCGCGCAGATGATGGCCGAGCGCGCGGCGCTGCGGGCCAGGGTGCCGGCGGCGCCGGTGCGCGTGTACCTCGAGTGGTGGCCGCGTCCGATGTTCAGTCCGGGGGCTGCGTGCTACAGCAACGAGCTGATCGCGCTCGCGGGTGGGATCAATGTGTTCGCCGACAGGGCCGCGGCCAGCGTCGAGATCACCACCGAGGAATTGCTGCGGGCGGACCCGGCGGTGTGCTTCGTGTCGTGGTGCGGGGTCGCGGAGGACAGGCTCGACCCCGGCAACCTCATCGCGCGGCCCGGCCTCGAGGGGCTGGCGGCTGCGCGGGCCGGGCGGGTGTATCGCCTGGACGAGCGCTTCTCGGGCCGTCCGGGGCCGAGGATGCTCGAGGCGGCGCGCGTGATGGCGCGGGCGATCGCGGAGCTTTAGAAGCTTCGCCGTTTTTTTGTGCTGGCGATCGCGGCATGTCATGGGTGCGCCATGCAGGTCGTGTCACTGGAGCCCCAGGTCGCCCGTCTCGTCACCGAGCTCGCCCAGTACCGCGGGTACAGGACGCTGTGGCTCGATCGTCGCGGATATCTCTGTCACAGCGAGCCCGAGGACGACTACGAGGATATCGGCTTCGCCTACGTGGCGACGGTGTTCTCGCCGGACGCCGACGAGCTGGGCAAGACGATCGCGTCGTTCGCCGCCCGTCGTGCGTCGCGCGTGGGCGCGTGGCCGGTCGCCGCTGCGATCCGCATGAGCCCGATCGCCGCGCTCGCGCCGGCATGATCGCCGTCATGGGTGGTTGATCGACGATGACGTGGTAGCTCGGACGGCCCCGGTCAGCGCCGGACGACGAGACCGCGCAGCGCTCGACCGCGCGGGTGAAGCTGCTCGCGAGCCGGGTGTATCCTCGGGCAATGCCATCCCCACGGACACGGTCGAGCACACCCTGCCTGTTACTCGTCGCGTCTCTCTCCTGCTCCGGGGCGAACGGATCGGGCGACGCGGACGCCGGGACGGCCGCGAGCGACGCGAGCAGCGGTGGCGACCCCGGTACACCCACCACAGGAGGGACCGGACCGGGCACCACCGGCGGCGTGACGACGACGTCGAGTTCGGACAGTGACGGTACGGGCGCCGGGTCGACGGGCGAGACGGGGACGGAGGAGACGGGGACGGAGGAGACGGGCGGCGCGGGGCCGGGCCCGAGCTGCTCTGGCGTCCCCCCGGCCGACTTCGATCCGCTCGCGGGTGGTCTCACGCCGCCGCTGCGAGCCACGATCGTCGTGACCTCGGCCGCCGACGACGGTCCCGGGTCGCTGCGCGCGGCGGTGCAGGAGGCGCCGGCCGACGCGGTCATCGGCTTCGATCCCGCCCTCGCCGGGCAGACCATCGCGTTCGCGTCGACGATCGAGCTCGATCGCAGCGTCACGATCGACGGCGGCGCGGCGCCCGGGCTGACCCTCGACGGCGGCGACGCCGTGCGGCTGTTTCTCGGCAACAACGAGCAGCCGCGGCGCTTCGCGTTCTTTGGGCTGCGGATGATCGACGGTCGCACGGAGGGCTCCGGCGGCGCGCTCTCGTTCAACGGTGAGCACCTCGAGGTCGAGGTCGGAGGCTGCTACTTCGCGGGCAACAAGAGCAGCGAGGGGGGCGCGATCCGGGTCGGTTATCTGCACGAGTCGACGACCTACATCCACGACAGCACCTTCGTCGGCAATCTCGGGGAGGAGGGCAGCACGGGGTTTAGCGGCGGGGCGATCAGCGCGACGGGTACCAACTTGCACGTCGCACGCTGCCGCTTCGTCGACAACGTCGGCATGCCGTCCGGCGCGGTCTATGCGATCCACGCCCAGCCGCTGATCGAGGACTCGGTGTTCATCCACAACGTATCCCACAACGGCGCGGGCGCGCTGTTCGTCGATGGCGGCGGACCGGGCGACAACAACAATGTCACCGACGTACCGGGCCGCATCGAGGTGCTTCGCGCGCGCTTCGAGGACAACGCGGGCGCGGCGGCCAACGGCGGAGCGGCGCTGTTGTGGGGCTACCCGATGGACAACATCACGGTCGAGGACACCCTGCTGGCGCGCAACGTGGTCGAGATGGGCTCCGGTGGAGGCCCGCAGGGCGGCGGCATGAAGGTGCACATCGAGGCCGTGGAGAACGGCGGCCAGCGGTTCCGGGCCGCGCGCGTGGCGTTCGTCGACAACATCTCACGCAACCAGGGCGGCGGGCTGTGGCTCGACGGGTCCGGCGACGTCGAGCTGGAGAACGTGCTGTTCTCCGGCAACCTCGCCGAGGGCGACCGGGGTGGCGGCGCGACCTTCAACCAGGCCGCGAGCGCGCGGGTCACCGTCACCCACGCGACCTTCGTCAACAACGTCGGCGGCGTCG
>JAYUXQ010000069.1:0-13803 GCA_043752905.1 Nannocystis sp.
ATCGAGGAGGACCGGCCCGGCCTGCTCGAGGGCATGCTCGGCGCCGACAAGGATCGGGCCGCCACCCGCACCAAGGGCGGGAGCGCCGAGCCTCCCGGCCTACCGGCCACCGAGACCGCCACCGGCCGCTCCGCCGACGACATCGCGCTCGATGGCACTGCCGCCCCGGCCGCCGCGATGGGCTCGCGCGGCGGCGGCGGCCTCGCTCCCGGGGCCGAGATCGGCGACGCGCGCGAGCAGGGCGCGAGCCTCGGCGGCGCACCCTCGAGCGCCGCCACCCCGGCCCCCATGCGCATGCCGGAGCCGATGGAGGAAGCGCCGAGGATGGACCGCGCCGATCGCGATGAACTCTCGACCGTGGACGGCAAGTCGGCCCGCCCGACTCGCGCCCGCCCGCCCCACGGCCCCTTCGGCAACGACCGCCCGAGCCAGCAAGCCCAGCCGATCCAGCCGCCGCCGCCGCCGCGGCCGATCGAGCACCCGCGCAAGACCGACGCCTACGACGGCCGCTACGCGATCGTCATGCAGCAGGTCGATCAACACAACCAGGGCGGCGCCCTGCGCGAGGCCTGGCTGTGGCGCGAGCAGAGCCCCGGCGACGAGCTCGCCCTGCTCGCCCTCGGCGAGGCCGCCGAGGCCAGCGGCGATCCACAACTCGCCGCGCGCGCGTATGGCTCGCTCATCGACCTGTTCCCCGGTCGCGCCGACATCCGTCGCATGGCCGGCGAGCGGCTCGAGGCGCTCGGCCCGGTCGGCCTCGGCCTCGCCATCGACACCTACGCCCAGGCCGTCCAGCAGCGCCCCGACCACCCCTCGAGCCACCGCCTCCACGCCTTCGCCCTGCTCAAGGCGGCCCGCCACGCGGAAGCCTTCGCCGCCGCGCTCAAGGGCGCCCAGCAGACCTACCCGGGCGGCCGCTTCGCTGGCGTCGAGCGCATCCTCGCCGACGACCTGCGCCTGATCGCCGCCGCCTGGCTGGCCGAGCGCCCGATGGACGAAAAGACGATCCGCAATGAGATCGCCCGCGCCAACGTCACCCCCGACAGCACCCCCTCGCTGCGCTTCGTGCTCAACTGGGAGACCGACGCCAACGACGTCGACTTCCACATTTATGACGGCCAGGGCGGCCACGCCTACTACAGCGACCGCAGCTTGCCCTCCGGCGGCGAGCTCTACGCGGATGTCACGACCGGCTACGGCCCCGAGTGCTTCACCGTGCCGATGCAAGCCCGTGCTTTCCCCTACGTGCTCCAGGCCCACTACTACTCGCGTGGACCCATGGGCTACGGCATGGGCAAGCTCGAGGTCATCGAGCACGACGGCCGCGGCCACCTGCGCTTCAAGGAGCACCCCTTCGTGATCATGAAGGATGGCGCCTTCGTCGACCTGGGCACGCTCGCGGGCCCCCTGGCCAAGGCCGGCCCCGGCGTCCGCCTGGAGACCGACGCCAGCGGGGCCTCGGGCAAGCCCGGCCCCGGCGGCGGATCCTACACGCCCCCGCCGCCGGTACAGCCGGGGCCCCTCCCCCCGACCCGCTTCTAGGGCGCGACGGACGGATGGACGGACGGATGGACGGATGGACGGATCGTCGGACCTCGGTGTGTGGTAAGTTTTCCGCTCCATTGATCCTACGAATCCGTCCGACTGTATGCGAGTCCCTGCCATGGCGATGAAACCCCTTACTCTGACCAATCTTGCTTCCATCGCCGCGCTGGCGGCCTTCCTCGCCGGCTGCGGCGACAACAACGGCACCAGCGTCAGCGCCAGCGGGAGCGCCAGCCAGTCGAGCACCGACCCCGTCAGCACCGGCCCCGACACGCCGACCACCGGCGTCACCGGCAGCGTCTCGGCCACCGAGTCCGAGGCCGGTAGTATGTCCCAGTCCGCCTCCATGGGCGACACCGTCACCGTCGGCGGCATGAGCGACGGCGTCTCCATGAGCAGCGACCCCGGCACCACCACCGGCATCGGCGGCGGCGGCTGTGGCGACAACATCCTCGACCCCG
Source organism: Nannocystis sp. (assembly GCA_043752905.1). GTDB lineage: Bacteria > Myxococcota_A > Polyangia > Nannocystales > Nannocystaceae > Nannocystis. The sequence goes on from JAYUXQ010000069.1 coordinate 2,007, forward strand.
GCGAGCAGTGTGACAACGGCCCCGACAACGGCCCCGGCCAGCCGTGCAAGCTCGACTGCACCGACAACATCTGCGGCGACAACGACCAGGGCCCCACCGAAGCCTGTGACAACGGCGCTGACAACGGCGACAACGCCTCGTGCAAGCTCGACTGTCAGCCGGCCACCTGCGGCGACGCGCTCGTCGGCCCCGGCGAGGGCTGCGACGACGGCAACCAGGACGACGCCGACGACTGCACCAACACCTGCAAGGCCAAGGACTGCGGCGACGGCGTCGTCGCGGCGACCGAGCAGTGTGACGACGGCAACGAGGTCGACGACGACGCCTGCACCAACAACTGTACCGCCGCCATCTGCGGCGACAGCTTCTTGCAGGCCGGCATCGGCGAGGAGTGCGACGAGGGCAACAACAACTCCAACACCGGCCAGTGCACCCTCGGCTGCCTGCTCGCCCAGTGCGGCGACGCCTTCATCTTCACCGACGGCGGCACCGAGCAGTGTGACCTCGGCGCCAACAACGGCCCGGGCAAGCCCTGCAACGCGATGTGCGAGCTCAACATCTGCGGGGACGGCGACCCGAAGCCCGACGAGGCCTGCGACGACGGCAACCTCCAGGGCGGCGACGGCTGCTCGCAGTTCTGCGTGCTGGAGGAGTGCGGCAACAAGATCGTCGACCCCGGCGAGCAGTGCGACGACGGCAAGAACGGCAACAACGCCGACAGCTGCACCGACTTCTGCCTCGCCCCCGCCTGCGGCGACGGCTTCATCCAGGTCAACAAGGGCGAGGACTGCGACGACGGCGCGGACAACGACAACAACGGCGCGTGCACCCTCCAGTGCAAGCAGGCCGACTGCGGCGACGGCTTCGTCCAGATCGGCGTCGAGCAGTGCGACGACGGCCCGAACAACTCGAACACCGGCCAGTGCAAGCTCAACTGCAGCAAGCAGATCTGCGGCGACGGCTACGTCGGACCCGGTGAGGCCTGCGACGACGGCAACCTCAGCAACTTCGACAGCTGCACCAACGTCTGCAAGCAAGCCGGCTGCGGCGACGGCTTCAAGCAGCCCGGCGAGGAGTGCGACCTCGGCGCGAACAACAACAACCTCGGCCAGTGCACCCTCGCCTGCCTCACCCCCAAGTGCGGCGACGGCTTCAAGCAGCCTGGCGAGGGCTGCGACGACGGCCAGAACAACGGCAACAACAAGGCCTGCACCACCACCTGCAAGCCCAACGTCTGCGGCGACGGCTTCGTCTACATGGGCGTCGAGGAGTGCGACGACGGCAACCAGATCGACACCGACAGCTGCACCAAGCAGTGCAAGGCGGCCGTCTGCGGCGACGGCTTCAAGCAGCCGGGCGAGACCTGCGACGACGGCAACCAGGTCAACACCGACCTGTGCAACACCAGCTGCACCCCGACCAAGTGCGGCGACGGCACCATCCAAAAGCCCAACGGCGGCAACCAGACCGAGATCTGTGACGACGGCAACCAGATCAACGAAGACGCGTGCACCAACGTGTGCCAAAAGTCCGCCTGCGGCGACGGCTTCACCCAGCCGCCGGAGGCCTGCGACAACGGGGCCAACAACGCCGACACCAAGATGTGCAAGGCCGACTGCTCGCCCAACGTCTGCGGCGACGGCAAGCTCTACGCCGGCGTGGAGACCTGCGACGACGGCAACCAGGTCAAGACCGACAAGTGCAACGCCTGCAAGCCGACCTTCTGCGGCGATGGCCTGATCCAGAACCCCAACGCCGCCAACTTCGCCGAGCTCTGCGACGACGGCAACAACGTCAACACCGATCAGTGCAACGCCTGCATCAAGACCAAGTGCGGCGACGGCATCGTCCAGAAGCCCAACGGGGCCGGCCAGACCGAGAACTGCGACGACGGCAACCAGATCAACAACGACACCTGCAGCAACGTGTGCCTGGTCAACCCGAACTGACCAGGTAGCGCGAGCGCGACGAGCCGTCCCTGCCCCCGCAGGGGCGGCTCTCGCCGTTTGAGCGGTCACGAAAGCCTACGGCGGGTGTCGATGCATCGGCGGGGGCGCCGGTGGAGCGGTCGTGGCGACCGTTATCTGCGAAGCTTCGTCACCATGGGGCCACCACGTGGCGCTCACGCGTGACCACCAGACGGACGCGCCGTGCGCCTCGGCCACCTCGTGTACCTGGCGCCCGATCGCACCACGTGGGCCGCTCCCTACTCCTCGACTTCGCCGTCGGCGCTGACGCGGACGTGCTTGCGTCCGTCGTTCTTCGGGTCGACCACGCGCGCCGCGAGGGCCTTCGCGGCGCCGGCCGAGTCGCCGAGCAGCAGCACCGCGTCGCAGGTGCCGCTGCCTCGCAGCTTGGTCTTGCGCATGGTCCAGCCGACGCACTTGGCGAGCTTCTTCGCCGCGTTGTCGGTGACGCGGGCCGCCTTGACCTCGCCGCCCTCGAACTCCCAGCTGACCGCCACGGCGGCGCCGTCTTTTGCACACGCATCGAGCGCGTCCTTGTGGCGCGCGACCGCGGCGAGCACCTCGCCGAGCGCCGGCAGGCCCTGCTCGCTCATCCGGCACGACACCTCGCGCGCCTCGAGCCCGCCCTCGCCGACCACCGGCGCCTTCGTCGTCAGCTCGAGCGAGATCGGCTCGCCGTTGGACGCTGCCATCTGCTCCGCCGCGTGACAGCCGTCCTTATCGGACCACTCGCACGCGCGGATAAAGTGCGCCTTCGCCTTCGCCAGGTCCTGCGGCGTACCGATGCCCTCGTGGAACGCGACCCCGACGCGCAGACAACCGTAGCCGTCGTGCCCGATGCAGGCCTTGATGAACGCGGTGAGCGCCTTCGCCTTCGCGTCCGCCGGACCCTCGGGGTCCGACAGCAAGTCGCCTGCGCCGGTGCAGCCCGCCGTCTCACCGAGCGCGCACGCTTTCTCATAAGTCCTGGCCACGCGCGCGACGTCCCGCTCCGCCCCGCGCGCCGCGTCGATCTGCTCCGCCGCGTGCAGGCAGCCCTTCGGGCGCCCGCCGTCACAGGCCTTGAGCGCATAGTCCAGCTCGACCGCGGGATCGGCCTGGCTCTCCTGCGCCATCACGTAGCGGCGCTCGCAGCCCTCGCCGTACTCCTTGGCGCACGCCTCCTCGTACAGCGCCGCCGCCTTCACCAGGTCGACCGGACCGCCGTGACCATTTTGATGCAACTCCGCCAGCCGGAAGCACGCGAAGCCGTCCTTCTCGCAGACCGTGGCGAGCGGCTCGCGTGCCTTCGCGTAATCCTTGTAATACATCGCCGCCTCCGCCTCCTCGACGCAGCGGGCGCCCGTGCACGGCCCGTCGTCGACCGGCGGCGTCGAGGACTCCTTGTGACAGCCGACATCGACGGCCGCGCACACGACCGCGAACACGGCCGCGAACAACGGCGCGAACAAGAAGGATCTGTGAAGTGAGCGAGCCCAGGGGCGCAAGGAGATCATGGAAGACGAGGGGCCCTTTAACGTCAACCATAATTTCTGCGCGGACATTCGTCGCGACCCCGCGCGCAGGCCGCCCGCGCGCCCGCGACGTCCTCATCACTTCCGTTTGAACCGCAGCACCACCTGCGCGCCTGGGAGCGTGCTCACGCGCAATTCACCGCGCGCCTCGTCATGGAAGTAGCAGGCGCCCGGCGGTCCCGCTTCTGTCTCGAGGGACAGCTCGGAGAGACCGTCGGGGAAGCTGCGTGCAGGTACGACCACCTCCGTCACGCCGCCGTCGCCGACCCAGCGCGCGACGCCCACGCCGCTCGCCGCGTCCCAGTGAAAGCTCGGCGACCCGCCCGCGACCGCGCGCAGATACGGCCGAACATACACGTCGAGGATCGGCCGGGGCACGCCGGCCGCGTCGACGACCGACAGATCTTCCTCGTTCCACAGCGCCTCGTTCTATCGGCCCGGCGCACGGCCCGTCGGCCACCAGCTCGCCGGTGTCCGGCGTCCCGGTGGTCGGCGTCTCCGTGGCGCTCGCCTGGCCCGTGGACGTGGCGGCGCTCGTGACGTCCGACGTCCCGCCGGCCCCGCCGCAGCGCGCGGCCAGTATCCACTCACTCCGGATATGTCTGCGAGATCGCGTAGACCCCGAATTGCGCGACCCAATGTGCATACTTCCCGTAATCTTCGGCCCAGTATTGCGGGTGCTCGAGGTGCGTGATCATGTGATCGAGGAAGATGTCGCGGTAGGCCACATCGTCCGTCGCCTCGTACAGCGACCACAGGCCCCAGGCACGCGAGAAATTGAGCCCGCTGATGTGCGCCTTGAGCGGCATGTCGATCGGCGTCAGCACCGGCATGTCCGGCAGCCACCCCGCCAGCCACGTCGCCTTCGCGTCCGCGGGCAGAAGTTCGATCAAAAGCCGCGCGCGGTGCAGGCACGGCGGGAAGAAGTCGTCGGTGTTGATCTCCTCCTGGCTGAAGGGACAGCTGGCGTCGAGCGCCGGAGCCTGCAACGCGTTGACCGCGAGCGACTCCATCGCGCCCGCCAATTCGACATCGTCGGTCCACTCCGCCCACTGCCACAGGTTCAGGGCGGCCCAGGTCAGGCTCGCATAATCGTCCGCGAGCGCGCCGGCCTCCAGCTGCGCCGGCGTCCGCGAGTCGACCCACTCGCGCAGCTGATCGCGGATCTCCGTCGCCAGCGGGCGCAGGTCGGTCGCGCCGGTCGCCAGCTCGCGCTCGCGGGCCAGCGCCAGGAACCACGCGTAGCCGTACGGGATCTCCTGCGGCAGCAGGCCCTGCTGGATCCGCAGCAGCTCGGCCGCGAGGCCGACCTGCGTCAGCTTCGCCTCCGCCGCCTCGAGGTAGACCATGTCCCCGGTGTGGCGATACACCGCGTGCAGGGCGTAGGTCGCGTGCACCGCCGAGTGCCAGTCGATGCAACCATCGAACACCGGATGCTCGGTGTCGTTCATCGCCACGCACGCCGAGATCGGCACCGCCAGCGCACGCAGCCAGTCCTCGCGGTCATCAAGGAACCCCTGCCACGCGTCGACCGGCGCGCCCGTCGTGTTGGTCGTCGTGTCCTCGCCGGTCGTCATGTCCGGGTCGGGCTCGCCAGTGGTCGGCACGTCGCCCGTGCTCGCCACACCCGTCATGCCCGTCATGCCGGTCGTGCCTGTCGTGCCTGTCGGCTCACTCGTGCCCGTGCTCGTCGCGCCGCCGCCCGTTCCCTGACCCGTGCTGCTCGCGCCGCCGGTGTCGCCGGCCCCGCCGTCATTGCCGCAGGCGACGAGGGACAGGCCGAGGATGAGGACGAGGTCACGGACGTGCACAGCCTCATGCAAAGCACCAAGCGCCGCAGCTGTCAACCGCCCGCCCGTGTCGCCGGCACCGTCCACGCGGCTGCCGCTGGCCATTTCGGCGGCAATGCCAGCATGGTAAGCATGCGCTTCCACAGCTCACGATCCCGCACAGGCTGCCGTGTCGACCCCGTTCACCCGCACCTCGCCCGCCACGCTGACATGTCCCGGGGGACAGGCCCCTGCGCGCCGCCCCGGGGCCGCGTCATGAAGCCGGTCGGCAGCACCGCGCCGCTGGCCCGTGGTCGGTTGTTCGCGACGATCTTCGCCCTCGCCGTCGCGGCCGCGTGCACTGGCTGGCTGCTCGGCTCACGCGCCCGCGGCCGCAGCTTCGAGCAGGCGCGGGCGCTGTTCCACCGCGGCGCCACCGAGGACCTCGCCAGCGCGGCCGACCTGCTCGCGCTCGCCAGCGGCGAGTGCTTGCGGTCCGCCGAGGCGCTGGCCCGGGCCCAGCGCTGGGCCGAGTTCGGCGAGGGCCCCGACGAGGCCCGCGCTGCGATCGCCGCCGCCGACGCCGTCGCTGGCGAGCGTGAGACCTGCAGCGACCTGCGCCTCGCCGACGGCCTGCTCGCGTTCGGCGACGCCGCCCCGGAGCTCGCCGCCCGGGCCCTCGCCGACGCCCGCCGCTTCAGCTCGCCGAGCACCCTCGCCCGCCAGCACCACCGCTGGCTCGCCGGTATGCTGGCTCTCGGGACAGGTGACGCCGCCGCCGTCGCCCAGGCCCGCAGCGAGGTCGACGCCCTGTGCGCCGAGGTCCCCGAGGCCGTCGCCTACCACCGCCTGCGCGCCCGCCTGCAGCTGCAAGCCGGCGACCCCGAGGCCGCGCTCGCCAGCCTCGCCCAGGTGCGCACCGCCGCCCGCACCCACCTCGGCCTCGCCGCCGACGAGGCCCTGATGAACGCCTCGCTGCGCCGCGAGTTTAGCGGCGTCGCCGACCTCACCGACCAGCTCCTCGGCCAGAACCTCGCCCAGAGCCTCGCGCCACCCGACCGCGGCCACGCCTTGCTGGCTCGCGGCGTCGTCCACGTGCACGCTGGCGAGGCCGCCGCCGCGCTCGCCCGCGTCGACACCGCATGGCCGCTGCTGCCGTGGTGGGACCGCAACGCCCGCACGCTCGCGCTCGACCTGTCCCTCGAGGCAGGTGACTCGCAGCGCGCGCTCGCCTGGACCGCCGCGCTCGCCGTGCCCGAGCCCGAGGCCGGCGTGTACCGGGCGTGGGCCTTGCTGTCCGACGGCGACATCATGGGTGGCCTCGCCGCGCTCGCCCAGCTGCCGCAGGACCACCCGCGCGTCGCCTACTTGCAGGGCCTCGCGCTGGTCGAGCAGCGCCGCTTCGACGAGGCCGAGCCGTGGCTCGCCCGCGCCGACCGCCTGCTCCCCGGCCTCGTCGAGATCGAAGTCGCCAGGGCCCGCGTCGCCGTCCACACCGGCGACCACGTGATGGCCCTGCGCAAGCTCTCCGGGCTCGCCGAGGAGGAGGTCTATGCACCGCGTGCATACACCGGCCTCGGCGAGGCCCACCTCGCCCAGGCGCCGGGCAAGCGCGACCTGCGAGCCGCACAGAAGGCCCTCACCCGCGCCGTCGAGCGCGAGCCCAGGGCCGCGGAGGCCATGCTGCTGCTCGCCCAGGTCTGGCAGCAGCGCCGCGCCGAGGCCCCCGAGGGCACCCGCAACGCGCTCGAGTGGTACGAGCAGGCCGCCACCAGCAACCCCCGCCTGCCGCGCTATCGCGAGGCGCTCGCCGCCTACCTCGCCGACCTCGGCCAGCGCGCGCGCGCCGAGGAGATGCTCCGCGCGCTCGTCAACGAGTCCGGCATCACCCCCGAGACCCCGCTGCGCCTCGTCGACCTCGTGCTCGAGAACCACGAGAACAGCGGACTACCGGAGGGCGTCGGCCGCGAGGTCCAGATGTGGATCGGGACCGCCGAGGCGCTCGGCGCCGACGCCCCCGCCTTGACCCGCAGCCGGGCCCGCCTCGACCTGGCCCTCGGGACAGCCGTCAGCCTGCGCGCGGCCCAGACCCGCCTCGAGCAGCGCCTCGACCAGGACGCCACCGACGTCGACAGCCGCATCTTGCTGGTCCGCGTGCGCATGGCCCAGCGCGACGACGAGGCCGCCGAGACCCTCGTGCGCAGCGGCATCTACACCGTCGGGGCCGGCAGCAGCGGCCGCCTGTTCCTCGCCTGGGCCCGGCTCGAGCTGCGCCAGCACAAGCGCAAGCAGGCCGCCCTGCACGCTCGCGCCGCCCTGCACCGCATGCAGGCCGAGGGCCGCCCGACCGTCGAGCTGCTGGCGACCGCCGAGCTGGCCGTCAACTTGTTCCTGCGCACCGAGCAGATCAAGCTCGCCTGCGGCGTCACCCGCGAATTAATTCAGCAGCAGCCCGACAGCGCCGAGGCCTGGCGCCTCGAGGCCCGCGCCCAGCTCGAAGCCGAGGAGCACGGCAAGGCCCGCCGCGCCGTCGCCCGCGCGATCGACCTCGCCCCCGGGGCCCCGCAAGGCCTCGAGATCCGCGCCCAGATCGCCCTGCGCAGCGGCGACCGCAAGACCGGCGTCGCCGCGCTGCAACAGGCCCTCACCCTCGCCCGCGACGACGCCACCCGCACCCGCGTCACCGAGGCCCTGCGCCGGATCCCCGGCGCCCTCCCGCAATGACCCCCCCTACGGGGTCCTGGGCGGTTTGGGGCCGGCCCCATCGCGCATCCCGAGCCCGGCGAGCAGCGACAGCGCGTCCTCCTCGCTGGTATCCGGGAACGGCGTGAACGTCGGCGGGACGACATAGTCGCCGGTCGGCCGGCGTCGCGCCGTCGTGACCTCTGCGGGGCGCTTGGCCAGCGCGCGGGCCATCGCACCCGCCAGCGGATCTTCGGCCGGCTGCGCACCTTCGATGTTGAGCAGCGTCGGCAGGTAGCCCTCCGGCTCGGGCAAGCGCGGCGCGTCGACCTCACGGTTGCCTGCGCTGGCCGCCGGCTGCGGCCCGCTCATCTCGCGCGGCATGGTCGGCGCCCGGGCATCGGGCACCGACTCGTCGCGCACAGGCTCGGGCGGAGCAACTCGTGAGAGCTGGTCGGACGACCGCGCCGCTGCCATCGCCTCGGACGACCGCGCCGCCGCCACGGGCCCGGAGATCCGTCCTTCGCCGGGGCGCGCCGCCGCAACAGGCCCGGAGATCCGCGCCGCCGCGACAGGCCCGGAGATCCTGCCATCGCCATGACGGGCCACCGGAGCGGCACCGGAACCGCGGGCAGATTGCAACGGTCGCGAGTGCCGCGCCGGGGTCTCCGAACCTGGTCGTGGGGACAGCTCCGCCTGCATGCTCTGCGCCGTCGGCACGGGCCCCGAGCGCCGCGACGTCTCCGCCGCGAACGCCAGGTCCGGCCCCGAGGCCACCAGCGACCCCGACCCCGAAGCCGCCGCCACCGGCTCGACCAGCTCGACCGGCTCGACCGGCTCGACCGGCACCACCGCCTGCACCGGAGGCACTGCCTGCACCGGGACGCTCAACCCACTCGCACTGCCCGCGACGTTCATGCTGTTGAGGCTGGTCAGGCTGTCCGAGCTGTTCGCGCGGCTCGCCACGACCTCCGCCGCCACCTGCGACCCGGGCGACCGCGCCGGCATGCGGGCGACCGGCACTGCCTCGACGCGCATCGGCCCGCGCAGCCCATGCAGCCCGAGCGTGAACAGCAGCACGCTGGTCGTCACCGCCGAGAACACCAGCGTGACCATCTCGTTCGCGCCGGGCACCTCGTGGGCGAGCGCGAGGGTCACCAGCGCCACGGTCGCCATGCCCCGCGGGGCGCACGCGCCGATGATGCTGCGCTCGTGATGATCGATCGCGCCGAGCGTGAAGCGACCGACCGCGAGCCGGACCACCAGCACCAGGAGCGCCAGCACCACGCCCATCACCAGCGGTCCCCACGGCGGCGCGAGGGTCAGCCCGACCATCGCGAACAGCAGCGTGCGCACGAACGAGATCGTCCGCGCATGCCCGCCCAGGGCCGCCTGCACCGCCGTACCGGCCATCGACTCGCCCGCCTCGTCCACGCGCCCCAACATCCGCGCCACGCCCCCCGCGTTGCCGAGCACCGCCCCGAACACCAGCACCGACAGCGGCCCCGAGCCGCCGGCCGCCTCCGAGAGCACGTGCAGCACCACCATCACCGCCAGCGTGAACCCGTAGTTACGCGCATCCGGTTCGGAGCCGTCGTGCACGACGCCGGCCAGCCGCTGCAGCGCGACCACCCAGGCCATCCCCGCGACGCCGCCGAACGCCAGCGCGAAGCCGAAGCCCGCGGCCATCGCCAGGCCCGCCCCGCCCTCGCCGACGCGCGGGCTCAGCAGGTCGAGACAGATGACGGTACCCGTGACCGCGAGCGCCTTCGTGATCGCCGACTCACGCCGCAGCAGCGCCGTCGTCTCCTCGACGCGGGGCCAGCCACGCAGGGACGGCAACGCCACCTCCGACGCTCCGCACGCGATCAGCGAGCCGAGCATCAGCGCGTTGGACCAGCCCCAATACTTCAAAATACCGAGCGCCGCGAGCCCGTGGCTAAACAGCGCGACCACCACGACCGTCACCGCGAAGCCGATGAACGCCAGCAGTTGCGCGCGTCGGCGGGTCGTCGCCGCGAGCGCGGCCTCACCTGTCCCTCCGGTCAGGTTGGTGCCAGCGTCGAACAGGATGATCACCAGGGCGAGCGCGGCGAAGAACGGCGCGAGCATGTGGATGACCGGCGCCGGCACGATGTCGGCGACGCGCACCAGCACCCCGAGCGCGACCAGCCAGATCACCGACGGCACGCCGGTGCGGGCGAACACTTGCTCGCCGAACGTGCCGACCACCAGGAGGCCGGCGACCACCAGCATGAAGACGGTGACGGGATCGGTCACTGTCCCGCTCTTATGCCACAGCCGGAACCCGAACGATCACAGCACGCGGCGGGCGAAGTGCAGCGCGGCGTACACCTTGAGGTCGATGGACCGCCCGCGGGCTGCCATCTCGCGCAGGAAGTCCTCGACCTCGATGAGCGGCACCTCGTGCACCGTGATCTGCTCGCCATCGACGCCGCCGCCCGGTCCCACCCGCCGCAGGCCCGTGGCCAGGAACAGCGCCACGCACTCGTTGGACAGCCCTGGCGTCACCGGCCCGGATGCGACCTCCTCGATCTGCGCGGCTTCGAAGCCGGTCTCCTCGATCAGCTCGCGGTTGGCCGCGGCGCTGCCGAGCTCGCCCGCGTCCTCGCCGTCGCCCACCAGACCGGCCGGCAGCTCGATCACGTGGCCGTTCATCGCCGGACGCGGCTGCTCGATGAGCACCAGCTTGCGGTCGTCGGTCACGGCGATGATGCACACCGCGCCCGACGTGCCCACGCGCTCGACGAACTCCCAGGTCCCGCGACGAACCAGCCGGAGGTACTTCCCCGCCGCGATCGTCGTGGGCTCGACGGCCCCTGCGTTCTGCGCGTCTCGCGGGTCTCGCTCTTCCATGGCCGCGATTGTAGCGCGAGCGCGCGCCGCCGCGGTAGCCTCTCGCGGGTGCAACGTCTGCTCAGTCTCGACGCCCTGCGTGGCGTCGCCGTCATCTTCATGATGGAGCAGCACCTCGGCGTATGGCTGTGGGATCCCGAGCAGCCCGGCCGCAGCGCGATCGCCCAGGCGCCTGGCTACATGGCGATCAACGGCCTCGGTGGCCTCGCAGCCCCCACCTTCATCACCCTCGCCGGCGTCGGCTGTTCGCTGTTCATCGCGACCAGGCTCGACCCCCGGGTCCCCAGGTCCCCCGGGCGACCCCTCGACATCATCCTCGTCCGCCGCGGCCTGACCCTGCTCGGCTTCGGCTACCTCCTCAATTATCTGACCCCGAGCTGGTTCTCCGCCGGCTCATGGTTCGTCCTGCACATGATGGGCTTCGCCATCGCCACCGCCCCGCTGTGGCGACGCTTGCCCGGCCCCGCGCTGCTGGCCGCCGAGGGGGTCATCTTCGCCGCCGCCGTCGCCGTGCAGTCGTGGCTCGCCACCCCGCGGCTCCTCGACAACGCGCGGATGCGCGACCTCGAGCTGCCCGGCGGCGCTCTGCGCCTCGCCCTCGCCGAGGGTCAGTTCCCGATCCTTCCGTGGCTCGCCCTGTTCCTCGTCGGCCTCGTCGTCGGTCGCTGGCTGCTCGCCGAACATCACCAGCGCGTCGGCGCCCTGTGCCGCGCCTGCCTGCTCGCTGGCGTTGCGCTGGTCGCCCTCGACGTCGCCGCGAAGGAGCTGCCTGCGTTCGCCTTTCTCCGCCAGGCCCCGTGGTGGCGGGTCGTGCGCGTGACGACGAGCTTCTTCCCCGCGGGTCCGGGGATCGTCCTGCTGCTGCAGGCGGGTGTCCTGCTGATGTTGGCCGTCGCGCTGCATATCGAGCGCTCCCGCGAGCTCGACCCGCGCGGCTGGCTGGTCTGTCTCGGCCGCGCCTCCCTCACCCTGCTGCTCGTCCACGTCG
>JAYUXQ010000070.1:0-2253 GCA_043752905.1 Nannocystis sp.
CGCGGCACCCTCGACCTGCGCAGCACCGACGCGTTTCGCCTGCTCCACGGCGAGGGCGACCGCCTGCCCGGCGTCGTCGTCGACCACTATGCCGGCTTCCTCGTCCTCAAGCTCGACACCCCCGCCTGGCTCCCGCACCTCGACGACCTGCGCGACACATTGATGGAGGTCGTCCGCCCCCGCGGCATCTTCTTCAAAGGCATCAGCGGCGAGCGCGAGGCCGCCGCGCCGCGCACCCTCGCCGGCGACGAGCCCCCCGAACACATCGCCGTCCGCGAGCACGGCATGCGCCTGCTCGTCGACGTCCGCCGCGGGCAAAAGACCGGCCTGTTCCTCGACCAGCGCGAGAACCGGGCCGTCGTGCGTCAGGTCGGCCGCGGCCGCCGCGTCCTCAACCTCTTCTCCTACACCGGCGGCTTCTCGCTGGCGGCCGCGCTCGGCGGCGCCACCCATGTCACCAGCGTCGACCTCGCAAAGGGCGCCGTCGAGGGCGCGCGCCAGAACTTCATCGCCAACGACCTCGACCCCGCCGCCCACGGCTTCGTCGCCGCCGACGCCTTCGACCACCTCGCCGCCTGCGCCGCGAGCAAGCAGCAGTTCGACCTCGTCATCGTCGACCCGCCCTCCTTCGCCCCGCGCAAGCAAGCCCTGCGCGCCGCCGAGGCCGCCTACACCAAACTCAACGCCGCCGCGATCCGCCTGGTCGTGCCCGGCGGCCTGGTCGCCTGCGCCTCGTGCTCGAGCCACGTCCCCATGGACATGTTCCTGAAAATTCTCCGCGAGTCCGCGCGCGTCGCCAGGCGAGCCTTGCGAGTGCTCGAGATCCGCCAGGAGCCCGCCGACCACCCGACCCCCCTGCACTTCCCGGAGGGCCGCTACCTGAAGTTCGTGCTCGCCGTCGCCGAGTGACCCGCTCGCCAGCGCCCCTCGCGGCCAGGCGTGGCCAGACGCGAAAAGAGTACTAGAACTCCCCAGCTTCATGTCTGCCACGCGCCTTGCGATCTTCCTGAGCGTCGTCTGCTCGGTCACCGCTGCGATCCATTACTACCTGTGGGCCCGGCTCGTGCGTGACGTCGGCTGGCCGGCGCCGGTGCACACCTGGCTGACCGTCCTGCTCATCGCCCTCGCCGTCATGTTGCCGCTCGGCCTCGTGCTCGTGCGCCTGCTACCGCGGGACGTCCTCACCCCGCTGATGTGGGCGACCTACACGTGGATGGGCCTGATGTTCTTCCTGTTCGTCCTGCTGATCCCCGCGGACATCGTGCGTGCCACTTCGTGGCTGATCGACTGGTTCGGCGGCACCCCGCCGGACCCCGAGCGCCGGCAGTTCCTCGCGCGCCGGTTCGGCGGCGTCGTCGGTGCCGGCGCCCTCGCCATGGCCGGCTGGGCGCTCTACAGCGCCAGTCGCCCCGTGGCGATCAAGCCTGTCGAGGTCGCCCTGCGCGGCCTCCCCCCCGCCTTCGCCGGGTTTCGCATCGTCCAGCTCAGCGACATCCACGTCGGCCCGACGATCGGCCGCGCCTTCATCGAGTCGCTGGTCGCCCGCACCAACGCCCTGCAACCCGACCTCGTCGCGATCACCGGGGACCTCGTCGACGGCTCGGTCGCCGAGCTCGGCGCGCTCGTCGAACCGCTCCGGGACTTGCGGGCGCGTCACGGCGTCTACTTCGTCACCGGCAACCACGAGTACTTCTCCGGCGCCGACGCATGGATCGCCCACCTTCGTGCGCTCGGCGTCACCGTGCTTCGCAACGAGCGTGTGGAGATCGAGCGTGACGGCCAGCGCATCGACCTCGCCGGCATCGACGACCCGACCGGCCGCAGCTTCGCCGCCGGTCACGGCCCGGACCTCGCCCGCGCCCTCGCCGGTCACGATCCGACCCGCCCCGTCATCTTGCTCGCACACCAACCCAGGGGCGCCGCCGAGGCCGCCGACCTCGGGGTCGCGCTGCAACTGTCCGGCCACACCCACGGCGGCCAGATCTTCCCGTTCAACTACCTCGTCGGTCTCCAACAGCCGTTCGTCGCCGGCCTGCACCGCCTCGGCGACATGGCGATCTACGTCAGCACCGGCACCGGCTACTGGGGCCCCCCCATGCGCCTCGGCGTGCCCGCCGAGATCACCGACATCACGCTAAAGCTCGCCTGATCGCGCCCGTATCACGCAGCGCCGCCACATCAGCCAGGAGGCGTGCGAACGCCGGGAGGGCCCTCAATGGCTCGAACCCACCGTCCGCCGCAGCTGCCGGCCGA
>JAYUXQ010000071.1:0-2253 GCA_043752905.1 Nannocystis sp.
AAGATCGAGGTGATCGACCTCCTGCGAAACCCGCAGCTGGCCAAGGAGGACGAGATCGTCGCGCTGCCGACGCTGGTCCGCAAGCTGCCGGAGCCCATGCGGCGCGTCATCGGTGACCTCTCGAACCTCGAGAAGGCGCTGGTCCGCTTCGAGCTGCGGTCGACGAAGCCATAATCTCATGGCGGACACCCTCGAGCGACTGCACAGCGAGATCGAGGAGCTCCGGCGTCAGCTCGCCGAGGCCCGCGAGACCAGCCGCGCGATCCTGGCCGGGGAGGTCGATGCGGTGGTCGTCATCGACGACGACCTCCCGCGGGTGCTCATGCTCGACTCCGCCGATAAGCCATACCAGCTGCTGGTCGAGCGGATGCGCCAGGCCGCGGCCACGCTGACGCTCGATGGGGCCGTCTTGTATTGCAACGAGACGTTCGCGCGGCTGGTCCGGGTCCCGCTGGACCGCCTGCGCGGCCGCCACATGCATGAGCTGATCGATGCATCGTCGCGGCCGCTGTTCGACGTGCTGCTGCGCGACGGACTGGCCGCCAGCGTCGAGGCGGAGATCGTGCTGCGCCGCGACGACGGCTCGTGGATCCCGGTGTTCCTCGGCGTCAATGCGCTGCACGAGGGCGTCGGCGACGTGTGCCTGCTAGTCGCCGACCTGACCGAGCAGAAGCGACGTGAGCGGCTGGTCGCCGACTCGGCGATGGCGCGCTCGGTGCTCGAGCAGGTCGCCGAGGCGGTGGTCGTGTGCGACGCCGCGGGGACGGTGGTCCGCGCGAGTCGGACGGCGCACGAGCTGTGCGGCACCAACCCGATCCTGAGGCCCTTCGACGAGGTGTTCGCGCTGTCGTCGGAGGGCGAGCGGATCGACATCGGCGCGGTGTGGCATGGGGAGACCCTGCACGGCCGGGAGGTCGGCTTTCGCCGCCCCGGGGGTGCGCGCGCGGAGCTGCTGCTCAACGCGGGTCCGCTGGTGGCCGCTGGCGGCGAGATGCTCGGGGCGGTCATCACGTTGACGGACATCACGGCGCTGCGCGAGACGCAGGACGAGCTGCACAGACGCACCGCGGCGCTTCAGGAGGCCGACGTTCGTAAGGACGGATTTTTGGCGATGCTGGCCCACGAGCTGAGAAATCCGCTGGCTCCGATCCGTGCCTCGCTGGAGATCATGACGCTACGCGGGCTCGACGACCCGATGGTACGCAAGTGTCGCGATGTCATCGAGCGACAGACGCATCAGCTGACGCGGCTCGTCGACGACCTGCTCGAGGTGTCGCGGATCCGGACCGGCAAGATCCAGCTGCGGACGGAGCGGGTGTGCCTCGCGGTGGCGGTGGCTCGTGGCATCGAGACCAGCCGCCCGGTGATCGACGCCAAACGGCATCGCCTCGCGGTCTCGGTCCCGGACGCGCCGATCTGGGTGCAGGCTGACCTGACGCGGATCGCCCAGGTGGTCGGCAACCTCGTCAACAACGCCGCGAAGTACACCGAGGAGGGCGGCGAGATCAGCGTCCGCGTCGAGCTGGAGGGCGAGCTCGCGGTGATCCGCGTGCGCGACAGCGGGATCGGGATCCCGCGCGAGATGCTCGCCACGGTGTTCGACCTGTTCACGCAGGTCAGCGGCGCGATCGACCGCTCCCAGGGGGGCCTCGGGATCGGCCTCGCCCTCGTCAAGCAGCTCATCGTCATGCACGGCGGCGAGGTCGAGGCGCGTAGCGACGGGCCCGGACAGGGCAGCGAGTTCATCGTCCGCCTGCCGCAATGGATCGACGACCTCCCGCGCGCGCGGACGGTCGTCGTCGCCGACGCGCCGACGACCGTCGGCAAGCAGCGCCGCGTGCTCGTGGTCGACGACAACAAGGACGCGGTCGACATCCTCGCCGACCTGCTCGCGTTGCTCGGTCACGACGTCCGCACCGCGTGCGACGGCCCCTCGGCGATCACCGCGGCGGTCGAGTTCCTCCCGGAGATCGTGCTGTGTGACATCGGGTTGCCGCTGATGGACGGCTACGAGGTCGTCGCGGAGCTGCGCGCGCGGCCGGCGTTCGCCCTCACGCGCTTCATCGCACTCACCGGCTACGGCCGCGACGAGGACCGCCAGATGTCGCACGCGGCCGGCTTTCACGCCCACCTCGTCAAGCCCTTCGACCTCGCCAAGCTCGTGGTCCTGCTCGACGCCTGACGCGTATCGGCATGTGATGCGGCGGCGGCGGCCGGTGACATACATTCGAAGTGCCCACATAGGCATGCCCC
>JAYUXQ010000072.1:0-2253 GCA_043752905.1 Nannocystis sp.
CGCGCGGTTCGGGTGAGGTCGCCCTCGTCGGAGGGTATGTGGGGGACGATACGCCGGGGCCGGGTGTCGAACTGGTCGGGCGCGACGAACGGGTTGGCGCACCAGTCCATGCTGTTTCCGGCCATCCCGAGCACGCCGTAGGGGCTGGCATCGACGGGGTGCGCGCTGCTCACCGCGAGCGAGGGCGCGTGTGGATGACTGTCGCGTGTCCAGCACCAGGAAGGGTCGAGCCAGTCGCCCCACGGATAGAGCCGTCCGTCGACGCCGCGCGCGGCCTTCTCCCACTCGAGCTCGTCGGGCAGCCGCCAGGGCAGGTCGTCGCGGGCAGCGAGCCAGCGACAAAAGCCGCGCGCGCTCGGCCAGTCGATATACACGACCGGCCAGTCCAGCACCACGAGATCCCCGCAGACATATCGCCCGCTGGCCTGCCGCTTATACAACGGCACGGGCGGCAGCGCCTTGAGGTCGGCGGGGATCGATCGCAGGGCCTCGGCCTCGGCGCCGCGGGCGACCTGGTCATTGATAAATTCGAGGTATTCGCGGTTGGTCACCGGCTCGCTACGTATGACGAATCCCTCGAGCCACAGCCGACAGCCCGGGAGGGCGTTGAGCGCCGCGGGATCACCACCGGCGCGGAACCAGCCGCGAGGCACATAAACCTCGTCGCGCCGGATGCTCCCCGCGGGCGGGAGCCACAGCGGCGCGGGCTCGTGCCCGTCCGGCGGGGTCATGTTCCAGCGCTGGCCGCGGGCGATGGCGAGGGGATAAAGCACGGTGTCGCGGCCCGGCGATTCGATGCGCAGCAAATAGGAACCCACCGGCAGCGCCCGGTCCGCGAGCGGCGCGAGCAGCGGACCACCGATCGCCGGCGCTTCATGCAGACGCCGACCTCGCAGCACGAACGGATGCACGTGGATCACCGCATTCGCAGGATCCGTCGCCAGGGACAGCTCACCCTCGGCCCGCAGATATGCGGCGAGCTGGACGCCCACCGGCGAATCTCCGGGCAGCGCATTGCAGTGGGTGCGAAGGAAGAAGTCGGCGCGGGCGGCGTCGTCGTCGCGCCGGTCGGCCTCGGCCGCGGCGTGCTCGGCGGCGTAGCGCAGCGCCAGCGACTGGTGCGCCTCGAGCAGACCAGGCGCGAAGGTGAGGGCCGCGTGCAGGCGCTGCTCGCTCTCCAGGCGATACTGGGTCGCCTGGCGGTCGAGGCGGTCGGAGGCGTTGAGCTGCTCCCAGTGCGGATGCTTGATGGATTCGCCGGCCCACGGCGCGACCTGCCGCAGGCTCGCGGTCGCCTGCTCGCGCAGCGTCGCGGCCTGCCGGCACAGGTCGGCGGCGTCCTCGTCGAGCCGCGCAGCCTCGGTGACCAGGGTAAGCGCGTGCTCGCGCTGGCGTACGCCCTCGAGCCAGTCACCGATCTCGACGGCCAGCGCGCCGGCGCTCTGAAACCGCTGCGCCGGGTCTCGCCGCAGCGCGTGGTGGCAGATGTCGACCAGCGTCTCCGGCAAGGCGTGTTCCGTCACGACCTCCTCGAGCGGGAGCACCTCGCCGAGCGTCCGCGTCAGCAGCGATAGTGCGTGCACATCGCTGCCGCCCGGCGGCGACCCGGACAGGATCTCGTACAAGATCATCCCGAGCGCGTAGACGTCGGTGCGTGCGTCGATGAGGTGCGACTGGCCGAGGATCTGCTCCGGTGCCATGTACGCGGGCGTTCCGCTGATACCCCCGAGGCGCGTCGGATCCCGGCGGTCACCAGCGATCGGGGCCGAGGTCTCGTCGTTCGTCGCGTCTGTCGGAGCAGCACCCGGGCCGAAGCTCTTTGCGATCCCCCAGTCCACCACCAGCACCTGACCCTCGCTGCCGAGCATCACGTTGTCCGGCTTGAGGTCGCGATGCACGATGCCGTGCGCATGTGCGACTTCGAGACCGCGCACGATCGGCAACATTTGTGCGATTGCATCGTTGGAGCTAAGCGCGCCTTCGCGGTGCAGCCGCTTGGCGAGGGTTTCGCCGTTGAGCTGCTCCATCACCAGGTAGGGCGATTGGCCAAACATGCCGCAGTCGAAAACATGCACGACCGCAGAGTGCTGAAAGGATGCGAGCACCTGCGCTTCGTGCAGCAACATGGCGGTGGTTTCTGGGTGATCCAGCGAAACAAACTTGATTGCCACGTTGCGCATCAGCAACAGGTGCCGCGCCGACCAAACCTCACCCATGCCACCACGACCCAAGATCTCCACAAGTTCGTAGCGC